>CAYFXP010000045.1:0-8652 GCA_964346935.1 uncultured Syntrophobacterales bacterium | reverse complement strand
GGTAGTCTCATATCGTTGGTATGAGTTTGCCGTTGGGGAGCTCTCTATCATGCTGAACAACGCTTCATCGATATCGGGAAACAGCCGTTGGATGGGGGCTTGTTCTATCTCCTTGGGTTTCAACCCCAAGATTTTCTGGGCCGTCTTATTGAAGGAGGTAATCTTTCCACGTGAGTCGATGGTCAACAACCCACTATCCAGGGATTGAACAATATCCCGATTGAAAGCTTCCAGCTTCTCGTAATCGTCCTGCTTCTGGATCAGCTCAGTCCTTTTTCTCCGGAGTTCCTCAGCAAGATGGCTACTCAAGAAGGCGACAACGAAGAAAGCGACGACGTATACGAAAATTCGGTAGAGCACGTAGCTGCTGCTGTAGTCATATCCACTGGAGAGGCTGCTATACATGGGATGGATCAGGCCATAATGCTCCAAATCGAGGAAGGCCCCATAGGCGATGCTGCTTATGGAGGCGACGAAATAGGCCCCCCTTTTGTAGAGAATGATGCTTCCGCTGATGATTGAGAAGATGTAAGCAATGACGAAGAAGCTCTCTATCCCTCCCGTTAAGTAAATCAACAGGGTAATCAGGAAGACGTCCACGATATGCTGCACCAAGGCGAACTTCTGGACTTCCTTGACCTTATTCAGAAAAGGAACATAGATGAGGGTTATGATATAGGTGAGGCCGATAAAGTAGTAGATGAGGTTATTAGGGGTAATGAAAAGGCCTACCCCCCTTTTAAACTGGATGAAGAGGATGATGCTCAGAAGGAAGGTGATAATGATGACGCGGGAGATCATCAACACCCGCAGCTTCCTAATCCTATCCTCTCGCGATTCGGAGAAGCGTCGTTGGTTTTCCATGGTGTTTATGGGGTGGCCCGAAGGGGCTTAGTGGACCCCAACCGTTGCTATTTTGAATATTGGCAGATACATGGCGATGACGATTCCTCCGACCGTCACTCCCAAAAAAACCATCAAGAAAGGCTCCAAGAGGGATGTAAGGGTGGCGATGGCAACATCGACTTCCTCCTCGTAAAAGTCAGCGATCTTAGTTAACATCGAGTCGAGGGATCCCGTAGATTCTCCAACAGCAATCATCTGGGTGACCATGAGGGGGAAGACATCGCTCCTCGCCAGTGGTTCGGCAATGGTTTCTCCCTCGCTGATACTTGCCCGAGCTTTCATGATTGCATATTCAATGGGTTTGTTTCCCGCAGTCTTCGAGGTGATCGTTAGACCATCCAGGATGGGAACACCGCTCGTGATCAAGGTGGCCAGGGTTCTCGCAAACCGGGCTACGGCTACCTTCCGGAAGAGAATACCGAATACCGGGAGTTTGAGGATGAGGTTATCAATGTTAAACTTGCCTTTCTCCGTGGAGTAATACCTTTTGAACATGAAAAGGAGAATGACGAGGGCAACGATTATCAGGAAGATGTATTTCTTCAACAGTTTGCTTATGCCGATGACGATGAGGGTTGGGAGGGGGAGCGTATGCCCCATGGAGGAGAACATCTTCTCAAAGACGGGGATCACGAAAATCATCAGGACAGCCACTACTATAACGGCTACTGCAACAATGGTGGACGGATAAACCAAGGCCGATTTGATCTTCTTTTTCAAGGCCTCGGCTTTCTCGATATAGACGGCCAGCCTGGAGAGGACGTTATCGAGAATCCCTCCCTCTTCACCGGCCACAACGAGGTTGACGTACAATTCGTCGAAGGCCTTGGGATGTTTTTTCAACGCCCCCGCAAATGTGGAACCCCCTTCAACATCGTCCTTGATATTCTTGATGATTTCCTTGAAGGCCTTGTTCTCCTGTTGCATTGCGAGGATATCCATTGACTGTACGAGGGGTAAGCCCGCGTCGATCATGGTAGCCAGTTGCCGGGTGAAAACTGCAATGTCTTTCTTCTTAATCTTTTGTCTCCCAAGGCTGAAAGAGACTTCCTTTCCCTTTGCAACCACCTTGGTCGGAACCAAGTTCTGTTGCCTGAGGTGAGTCCTGACGGTCCCCTCGTCAGGGGCTTCCATTTCCCCCTTTCTCTTCTCGCCCCTGAGCGTCTTTCCCTCCCATTTATATCTCGGCATGGTGTGCTCCTCGTATGTCTTTGAGCCTAATGTGGTCTTGTTATAGGTCTCGCACCCTTGTCAATCACCTGCCCAGTGGCCTTCAGCATTGTCATGAACTCATCTAGGTTATGGCTTCGCTCCATGGCATCCTGTAGGGTGATTAACCCCCTCTGATAGAGGGAAAAGAGGGATTGGTTCATGGTCTGCATCCCGAACTTCGTCTGCCCAACCTGCATTTGGGAGTAGATTTGATGGATCTTGTCCTCGCGGATGAGGTTTCGTATGGCGGGGTTGGGGATCATGATCTCGACCGCCAGGCATCTGCCCGGTTCCCTTGCCTTGGGAAGGAGCACTTGAGTGAGCACCCCCTCCAGCACGAAGGAGAGCTGGGCCCTGACTTGGGGCTGTTGGTGCGGTGGGAAGACGTCGATAATCCGGTTGATGGTCTCCACACAGGAATTCGTATGGAGGGTGGCAAAGGTTAGGTGGCCGGTTTCAGCGACGTCTAATCCGGTTTCGATGGTCTCCAGGTCTCGCATCTCGCCAATGAGGATGATATCAGGATCCTGCCTCAGGATGTGTTTTAGGGCCGCCCTGAAACTCTTGGTATCGGTATTTATCTCCCGCTGGTTAACGATGCACTTCCTGTGGCGGTGGAGGTACTCGATGGGATCCTCTATGGTGATGATGTGGGCATTTCGCTCGCTGTTGAGCTTATCGATCATCGAGGCCAAGCTGGTTGATTTCCCCGTTCCCGTTGGCCCCGTCACCAGGATGAGCCCCTTGGGCCTCTTGAGCATCTCATTGACGACGGGAGGAATTCCCAGCTCTTCAAAGCTGAGAATCTCATAGGGAATGGCCCTGAAAGCCCCGGCCACTGCCCCCCGTTGGATGAACACATTTCCCCGAAAGCGACTCAGTCCCTTAATGCCGAAAGAGAAGTCCAGCTCGCTTTCCTCCTCGAATCGGTGGCGTTGGGCGTCGGTCAAGACGCTATAACAGAGCCTCTTTGTATCGGTTGCCCCAAGCGGGGTCGAGCCGTATTCAGTGAGCTTTCCATCGATCCTCAACATGGGAGGTGATCCCGTGGTTATATGTATATCCGATGCCTTCTTTTCGATCATCGCCCCGAGTAATTTCTGTAGATCATCCATGTATTCACCCCTCCCTTGAATTTATCTCTCTGCTAATTTTCTATCATCCATGGTTGTTCTCAAGATTTCCTCAATGGTCGTCATACCCTCCCTGATTTTAGAAATGCCGGCCATCCTGAGGGTTTTCATCCCCAGCCGTATCGCCTCCTTCTTGATTTCCACGGTGGATGCCCTGGACAAGACGAGTTCTTTCAGGTCATCCCACAGGGGCATTACTTCATAGAGGCCTATCCTTCCCTTATAGCCGGTGTTGCTGCATAGGTGACATCCCTTCCCCTTATAGGCGGTAAAGCCATTGATCTCCTCTCGGGGTACACCGAGCCCCATAAGCAATTTTGGATTCACCTGGACCGGTTCCTTGCATTCCGTGCAGACTTTCCTCGCCAACCGCTGTGCCAGGATGAGGAGAACGGCAGAGGTGATGAGGAATGGTTCAATGCCCATATCGATCAGCCTGGTGATAGTTCCAGGAGCATCATTGGTGTGGACGGTGCTCATAACGAGATGTCCTGTGAGGGCGGCTTGAATGGCGATCTGGGCTGTTTCGAAGTCTCGAATCTCTCCCACCATGATGATGTCGGGATCTTGCCGGAGGAATGAGCGCAACGACGAGGCGAAGGTCAAGCCAATTTCCTCGTGCATCTGTACTTGATTGATCCCCATGAAGTTGAACTCGATGGGGTCCTCGGCAGTGATGATGTTGTCCTTCTCCTTATTCAGTTCCGAGAGGGCGGAGTATAAGGTGGTCGTTTTCCCGCTCCCCGTTGGCCCGGTAACCAGCACCATTCCCACGGGTTTATGGATAGAGCCTTTAAATTGTGTGAGGGAATTTTCTTCAAAACCCAATTTGGTCATATCCAACTGCAGGGCCGATTTGTCGAGGAGACGAAGGACCACTTTTTCCCCGAAGAGGGTGGGGAGGACGGAGACCCGGAAATCCATCTCCCGTTTCCCCAATCTCAGCTTAATACGGCCGTCCTGGGGAAGCCTTTTCTCAGCGATATCCATCTTGGACATGATCTTTAATCGGGAGACAGTGGCGTTCTTTATCTGAACGGGCAATCCCAATGCCTTCCTCAAGACTCCGTCCACGCGGTATCGAACGCGAAACGTTCGCTCATAGGGTTCGAAGTGGATATCGCTCGCCCCTATCTTAATGGCGTTGATTAAAATCCCGTTCACCAATTTGATGACCGGGGCATCGATATCCTCGGACTTCGCCTCGCCTTCACCGGTTGTTTGCACCACCTCCACCTTATCCACCGCTCCTGAGACGAGGGCGTCGAAATCGCCGACATCGATCATCTCCGAATCATCGAATTCCTCAATGGCCGCCATATCATCATCGTCCAGGGTATAATCCCTGGCATCGATGGAGACAGAGCCCTTTCCGGCGATGCCACCACCGCCACCGTAGTATTTCTTGATGGCGTCAATGACATCGTAATCTGAAGCCACTACGGGCTCCACATTGAAGCTCGTGATGAACTTAACCTCATCGATGGCGAGGACATTATTCGGGTCCGCCATGGCTATGGTGAGCTTCGCCCCCACCCGGCTAACCGGGATGACGAGATGCTTCTTTGCCATGCTGGCCGGAACCAGTCCGATCACCTTTTTATCCACTTGCATAGTAGATAGCTTGACCGAAGGAACTTTGTAGAATCTACTGAGAAGGGAGAGGAGGTCATCTTCCTTGACTATTCCCATCCGAACGAGGCTCGCCCCAAGGCTTCCCCCCTTCACCTTCTGTTCTTCCATGGCTTTCTGGTACTGTTCTGACGTAATCAAGTTTCCCTTGAGGGCTATCTGTCCAATATTTTCGTTCATGATTTAACCATGCAAAAAGGGTTTTAGAGCAATATTAGCCTTGATCAGGCATGATAACAAAAAAAGAATAGAAGGATGGACAAAATTTGTCAAGAAAATTTGAGAAATGGATTAGTCTAATGCCGAGTGACAAATAAAGCAAAATAGATGCCAAAATTCGTCCAAGAAGGGCCCCACTGAGAACCCATTGAAATGATAGTGAAATTCCGAAAAAGAGAAATTTAAGGCGCCTGAGAGGGGGCGGGAGCGAATGAAAAAAATGGATCAAAATCGATCGATCTTGACCTTTTTGCATATTCGATTCCCGTGGGATATTCAAAGGCCCCCTTGTGGTCCCCATGGATCGATTATTTTGGAAAAACTGGCATTTACCTCAATACTGAGATGATCTTCTCAGGAGGTTTTGAAACTGTTGGATACACGATGAAAGAAATTCGGTGATCAAATTTCGTCCAGGTGTTCTCCCATCTACGCGGTCCTATCGAGCATTCTCATGAGAAGGCTTCCAAGGGCCAGCCATTCGAAGTTATTTACGGGATTAAAACTATCCAGAAGGCGAAGGCCAAGGGGGCTTGTGAAGATACCAATTGCCCCCCGATAAAATGAGTGCGCTGCTTCTTGCCCAGCTTTGACCTGGCTGAAAAGCAAAATCGGAGACTGAGGATTCATTGTCTTGGAAATGAGGCCAACACCTGTATCCATGGGAGCGGCTGAGATTTTGACGCGTACCTCCTCTTTCACAATGTTCATGGCGTTAAATATAGTGTGATCAAATTCGCCCATTTCAAAAGGGGCATAGCACCCTTGGGTGATTTGCGGGTGAAGCCATTCGAAGCGCATTCGGAATGGTTGTTCAGAACGCTCAGGTTGAGCCTCTATTCGTTTGGCCAGGTTCCTGATCAGGTCTTCGGGTGGCGTTTTATCCACGTGGTGCTTTTGCAAAGCGCTCTCTATTGGATTTACCAACGAAGCGTAGAGTTCTCGTACGTATTCCCTTCTAGAGGCATACGATGGAAGCTTGGAGGACCAATATCCATACCAGTCCGAGAGAGTGCGGAAGGGATTGTGATGTGGTAGCGTAAGCCCAGCTTTCACGAGGTTTTCAATCTCGGTAGCGATTTCGAGATATATAACTATACACTCATCTTCCCTTTCCTGAACGAGGGACCAGCCAGTGCTAACATCAACCATTATGGATTGGATTTGTTTAATCTTTTTTACCAAACGTTCGAGTTATTCCAACATCATTTTTGCGTTCTCCTACAAGCTTTTGCCCCGTATAAAGTTTGGGATCAGCAGGGTGAGGAGAGAATGGGAGCCATGGGAATGTGAGGCCGAAGAGGGAAATCTCATGGTTAGGTCACCTCATGGGTCTATAGTACCAGAGCGGGAGGTGGTCCACAAGTAAAAAGGCGAAGCCATTACTGCCCCCGCCTTCGATGCCTGGTGATTGAGACTTATCTTAATGATGTTGCCCTAAATTGCCCTCCTCCAATTAAACATGAAGTGTTTAAATAATGTGTCCCCTATTATCCCCTTTCCATCACCACGAAGAAGGTATTCTCCTCCCTTTGGATCAGCATGAGGATGTCGCCTTTCTCCTTCAATTTGGCCATTTGTTGTTTATATGCCTTTAAATCCTCGATGGGTTGACGATCGATCTCCTTTATGACATCGCCCCTTCGGATACCCGCTCTTTGGGCTGGACTCCCTGCCTTCACCTCTGACACCAGCACTCCTGATCTTTCGGATATTCCGAGGTGTTTCGCAATCTCAGGGGTGAGTTCCTGGACGGTGAGCCCGAGCTCTTTTTCGGCGGCTAGCCTTTCCTCCGCCTTCGCAACCTTTTCTTCCTTGAGTTCACCCACCACAACGCTCAGTTTCCTCTCCTTACCTTGCCTGATGACTTTTACCTCGACTCGCTTCCCAACGGGGGTATTGGCGACAATCCTTGGGAGTTCCCTCATCTGGTTGATTTTCTTCTGGTCGAACTCGATGATTATATCCTCTCGTTCTATCCCCGCTTTCTCTGCCGGACTATCGTCCATTACCTGCGACACCAATGCCCCCGCCGCTTTTTCCAGGTCGAACTGTTTCGCCAGTTCCGGTGTTACCTTCTGGATCATAACCCCTAACCATCCCCTCGTAACCTCCCCCTTTTCCTTCAACTGGGAAAGAATCTCCTTGGCCATATTGATGGGGATGGCGAAGCCAATTCCCTGGCCCCCTGCGATAATGGCGGTATTAATGCCAACAACTTCTCCCCTCATATTGATGAGGGGACCGCCGCTATTTCCGAGGTTGATAGAGGCATCCGTCTGAATGAAGTCATCGTATGGCCCTGAGCCGATTACCCGACCCTTCGCGCTAACAATCCCGGCAGTAACGGTATGCTCCAGGCCGAAAGGGTTTCCGATGGCAATTACCCACTCTCCAACCCGCAGCTTGCCGGAATCGCCCATCTTAACCGGTTCAAGGGGTTTTGTCGTTTCAATCTTTATCAGTGCGATATCAGTCTTCGGGTCGCGCCCCACAACCTCGGCATCGAACTCCTTCTCGTCTGACAAGATAACCTTGATTTCCTCCGCCTTCTCGATGACGTGGTTGTTTGTCAGGATATACCCTTGTTCGTCGATGATAAATCCGGAGCCGAGGCTTTTTTGGGGGAATTCCTTCGGGGGAACGTCACCGAAAAACCGCTCGAAGAACTCATCCCCGAAGAAATCCCGAAACGGGCTCTTTGGCCCGAAGGGGGCCCCGAATCCCCTTCCGGGATGTTTAATCAATTTGGTAGACCTGATATTAATCACCGAGGGCTTCAGCCTCTTGGCCAAATCGGTAAAGGAACCCGGGCGTTCCGCCTCGATTCTGCTCCCCTCTTGTTTCCCTTTGAACGACTCGAGGGCCCCTAGGTCTTTGTCTTTGAGGATAGCAAGGAAGGCCAATCCGATGCCGATGGCGATGAGGATGAGAAATAACCTTCCCCTGAGACGTATTAGCCCCTTCACCATATTCCTCCTCCGTGTTCGTCGAGTCCTTGGCCTCCTTGAAGGGATCGCCTGGAGGGATTGAGATAGGGATCCCTCTTCTCTCTCTTCTTCCCCAACAGGTACTCTTTTTCACTGATTTCCTTGATGAGCTTGATTCCTTTCCCGGTCTCCTTCTTCTTGGTTCTGGGGATATGAAATGCCCAGCTGAGCACGGATAGGATATCCCTCCCCTTTAAATACCTCACGATGTCATAACTCTTGCCGGCTCCTAAATGTCCGCCCTCCAAGATGAGTTTGAAAAACATCTCTTCCCTCCTTTGGGTCTTCATCAATGGAGCGTGAGTAGGAATCTATAAAAATTATACGGAAGGAAGATTAAAAGAGGGTTAAGGGGAGATTAAAATCCTCTAATTTTGATGAACTCGTAAAAAGTCAAAAATGGAACGGCATAGTAAGAAGCTCCAAATGCAAGGCACGTGAATCTTTAAGGAGTGAGGCGTACTTACCAGTAAACCGCAATGACAAAAGATGAAGCCTAACGCAGCCCTTCGACTTTACTCAGGGCCATGAGCCAGTCGAATGGCAGTTGGACTTTTTAC
>CAYFXP010000044.1:0-4731 GCA_964346935.1 uncultured Syntrophobacterales bacterium | reverse complement strand
CTAATGCGGCTCTGGAGAGATGTTCATCGGAACCATGTTGGTTGTTATCAGGTTGGGCGAGGGGAAACCAAATAGTCGGCAGCCCGAGGATATCCTGGAAGAGGTTATTGCCGAGACTCCCGCCGAGGTTGGGCAAAAGGCATGGCTCCTGTTGGTGGAAGTCTGCAAGGGAGTCTACGACTACCCGAACCCAGGGATTATCCGGGTCCGTTCTGGAGGGTTCATAGCAGCACTTCCATTCCATTCTAACCTCCTGATAGCCTGCTTTGTCCAGCGCTCTGCGGATCATCTCTGGCACCCTTCGCCAATCTTGATCTGGAACGGTTCGACACTCAAGGTAAGCTATTGCCTCCCCAGGGATGATGTTGCGAGGGCCGCTGTCCGCTCCGCCCGAAGAGAGGCCACTGATGTTCAGGGTTGGCAGGGCTAAGAGGCGCTCGTTCAATGAGAAGGATCGATCACCAGCAAAATGTTTTAGATGGAGGCGAGAGCGGACCGGACGGTCTCGGGCACCTCAATTGAATAGAAGCCCGGGAGAATACAATTTCCATCGGAATCCAAAAGTACGGAGAGGGCTTTCACAAGGCGAGCCGCAGGATTTGGCCCGACGCCTCCAAAGCTTCCGCTGTGAAGGTCGCGACCGACACCAGAGGATATCAAGGTGATTTGCAGGTCTCCCCGAAAACCCAAGCATATAGTCGGCCGCCCAGACAGATGTCTGAAACCATCGGTCCCGAGAAGCAGATCAGCTAAAAGGAGATCCCGATGCGTCTCGAGGCAGGTCCCCAAGTCGGGAGACCCGGTTTCCTCCTGAGTTTCAATAAGCATAGTAACGTTAACCGGAAGGTCCGGGAGAAGGAGACGGAGTGCGGCGAGTACCGCCAAGGTCTGGCCTTTATTATCTGAGGTTCCCCGGCCTTGCCACGCGGGCTGACCACTGTGGTCTTTGCACTCCACCAAGGTCCACGGATCTGAGGACCAATTCTGTCCCTCAACCGGATAGACATCGGCGTGACCATAGAGTAAAACCGTTGGGCGGTCCGAGCGGTGCTGGCTCCTTGCAATCAGAAAGGCGCCGGACCCGTGATAGGTGCGTTTTACGGCAAGACCTATGGCACTCATATGGGCCTGGAGCCAATCAAGGGCACGATCCACGTCGGCTCCCAGCTGACCCGATATTGAAGGAAAAGAGATGTATTCCGCCAATTGATTCCTCAAATCGGGAAGAATGTCGAACGCCTTTTTTCGCACCTGAGCCGGGTTAGCGAAATTAGAATTATTCATAGATGTCTCCTTTTCTCTCTCATTCGTGATTTTCCTTACGTTTGAGTCTTCTCCATAAGCAACTCATCTGCCGTCAGGAGGATGACCTCTATGCACTTTACCACCTCCTCTATCTTAATACTCTCGTTGAAGATGTTGGGGCTGATTCGGTTGGCCTATCTGAATGCGATGGCTTCCACGTTGGCAACGAGCCTCATTGAAATCCTTCCTCCTTTATATCAGAACGGTAACTATGGTCAAACCATTTTTCAAAATCAAACTTAAGCTCATTAAGATTCCCCGTTAGTGTCTGAACTCCTTGCGGGCTTTATCTTGCACCATACCCATTGCAATTATCTAGTCGTGATCCTCGATTTTAAGATGAATCAGACGGTTTGGACCCAACCCTGAATCTCATCGATTTGAAACACAATTCGTTAGTTTTGGGCTGAGGTGTTGACTTACGAAGTTAGAAACATTCGTTTTTTAATTCCCTCCTTTCTTCGCCCATGAGAGACCCCTTGTTTTGCTCCTTAAAACATATTTAGATCTTATTTGACAAGATTTTTCAAATCTGATAAATAGATTTCGGTGTCCGACTAAGCCAAGCCAGCCATGGAAGCGGGATGTTTGACCGCGGGTTTGGCGGCTCAGATGTGGTGACCCTGCAGGAAAAGCAGAGGTGAGAAAATGGAGGATGTTTTTAGATTTCACGATAGAAGGGAATCGATCAGGTTGAAGATGGATTACCCCGCTATTTACAGTCGATTCGATAAAGAGGGAAGGGAATACAACCAAAGAATCTCCCGGTCAATTAACGTGAGTCTGGGAGGGGTGAGGTTGCAGAGCAGTTTCCCGGTTGACCCGGGGGAGGTACTCGACATCACCATGGCCCTGGGGGAAAACTTGGTTACCTTCAAAGGTGAAGTGGTCTACGTAAGGACGTCCAAAAATCAAGGCTTCGAATTGGGTATATCCATCGAAGATATCGAGGATCAGGATAGGATTGCCCTGACCCGGTTTATCTATTATTTTAAGGGAATCGGGAGCGCCTAAAATAATTCCTCTTTAATCGGTTTGAAGAAAAGGCCAAAAACCGAGCCATCGCACCGTGGAAAGCCGCGGGTCCAACGGGGGAGATCCATGAGCTTTCAAGAAACAGCCGGGTTGCCGAAATCAATGGGTGATTCGGCTTTTTCATCGGTTGACAGTTTCTAAGGAGGACAGATGCGCACGAAAAAGAAGTGCATCCCAGGATCTAAAAAAGTGGCTCTTGCCGAGCTACTAAATGAAGAAGGGGGTGGAAGAAATGATAAAAAAAACAATCAGGATTTCGCTTTCAGTGGTGGTAGCTTTGTTAATCCTTGGAAGTTCAAACGTAGATGCAGCGGAAGTGCTGAAGATAGGAGCCTTGTTTCCCATGACGGGTACCCTCGCCAGGCTTGGGATTGACAGTTTTCAAGGAGCAGAGCTAGCGAGAATTGTACAAAATGAGATGGGTGGACTCTTGGGAAAGAAAATAGTATTCGTAAGGGGGGATGCGGTCACTCCAAAAGCCGCCATGACGGAGGCCGAGCGGCTCATCACGAGAGAGGGGGTGGATATTATCCTTGGAACATACTCGAGTTCTCGTTCCTATGCTGCTAGCGAGGTAGCCGAAAAGCACGGGAAAATTTACTGGGAGCAAGGCGCAGTCTCAAATAAGATAACGGAACGTGGGCTCAAAAATCTATTTAGGTTGTGTCCAAAATCCTCTCAGTATGCTGAGTTCGCGATGAATTTTGTTGTAGAGGGAGTGTGCCCAAAGATTGCTATTGATCCTGAGAAGCTTCGCCTCGCAGTTGTATTTGAAGACTCACTATACGGGACAACGACGGGCGAATTTGTACTGAAGCAATGCGAAAAGTTGGGTATAAATGTGGTGGCTTCCGAGTCGTACAGCGCCAAAGCTACAGATCTATCTTCCTTGGTAATGAAGCTTAAAGATGCTAAACCGGATGTCCTAATAGGAACTCAGTACCTAACGGATGCCATACTATTTTGGCGGCAGGCAAAGGAGCTAAATTTTAATGTGAAGGCATTCGTAGGCACTGGTGGCGGACCGAGCATGTATGATTACGGAGATGCGTTAGGAGATGATGCCACGGGTGTGATAGATACTTCATTCTGTCCTCCAGCCGATACAGTGAACCGGAAATACGCCCCAGGAGTTGAAGAATTCTTGAAAAAATATCGCCAAGTGTTTAAACGGGAAATCACGTCGGTATACCCTCCGATAAACTACACGCATTCAATGGTGCTGTGGGACGTTATTAAGAGAGCCGGTTCAACCGATCCGAAAGCTGTCCGAAAGGCTGCTTTTCAGACAGATATTCCGGACCAAACAACTGTCACAGGCTATGGAATTAAATTTGATTCTACAGGACAAAATATAAGGGCTAGAGTCATCTTGGAACAATGGCAGGATAGAAAACTATACCCAGTATGGCCACCACAAGCGGCATCCCCTGGCAGAGAGGTAATATTACCCATGCCAAAATGGGAGGAAAGGCCCAAATGAATAAGTCATTTTGTAATACAGAATCATGGGTACAAGATTAAAATGAGCCGCTTATTCAGTCCTTTTTAGGATCCTCAGGACCAGAGCTAGGGAAAAGTCCGGATCCAACAAATAGTTAGTAGAAAGACAGAAGGACGATCTGATCCCTGCCTAAGTGCCTGTGATCCTTGTCCTTGATGTCAAGAATTCGAGATGTATTCGATCATAGGGGGGAAAGCGAAAAATATCGATTTGGGGTAGAAACGTGTACCGCATGCGGACTGACGGAAAATCCATAGCTCAGCTAGTTATGTGTACTTTGAATGAATAGATTAACTATCTCCAATAGGAGGGAATTAGGCAAATTATCAGACCGTATATTTCAAGTCGGCCCAAGAGCATGGTGAATGATAAAATCCATTTACCTAGATGGGGGATATGGGCAAAGTTGCCTGCCGCTCCTACTGAACCGAGACCCGGTCCAACATTCCCCATGGTGGCTGCGGAGCCGGAAAAGGCAGAAAGCCCATCAACGCCGATTGCAGTCAAAAGAGCAGCCGAGACAAACACAATGCCTACATACAAACAGATGTACAAAACGCTGAAACTTGCGATCCTATCGTCCACTGCTTTCCCATCCAGTCTTATTGGAATCACCGCTTTCGGGTGTCTCTCTTCCTTAAACCTTTTGGCCAGAGATTTCACAAAGAAGACCATCCTGTCTACTTTAATCCCACCAGAAGTGGAGCCTGCACAAGCACACTGTAAGGTGAGAAACAACAGAACCAGTTGTGCGAGAGACGGCCATATTGAGCTGTCCGTAGTGGCAAACCCCGTGGAAGTTCCAATCGAAATCACTTGAAATGCCGAGTATCTCAGGACTTTCGTCCAACTGCCAAAACCACTGCCATGAACGCTGACGGTAGTGA
>CAYFXP010000043.1:0-25487 GCA_964346935.1 uncultured Syntrophobacterales bacterium | reverse complement strand
TCCATTCTCATTACAAGAACTTCATCACTACTACAGGATGATCCGCCCCCTTCATGTGCATCGATACTTTCCCCCCTTCGTGGGTCCTCCACTTATAGGGTTTTCTCTTGGCATCATACAGTAGGTTCCCACGTTCCACACAAGAGCCTGGATCAGGTTCATGTCACCTTTACGCCGGGCGTCGCCCAGGCAGTAAGCAGGTTCCCCCTGAGCTCATCCTGGAGTCCGCAAAGCCCCCAGTTTTGACGCCATCCCATTCTTTTCGACGCCTCATCAGTGATTCGCTTGCGCTCCTCTCCCTGATCCCCACCTGCCACAGTCTTAGCCGTGACTTTTCCTTAACGCTCACCCCCATGGCTTTTGGCCACAGCAGCTTAGGTGGTTTGAAGCCTGCTCCTGCAAGCGGGCTTCAAGGGGCCCTCCCTCATCTCCTGTGCAGCCTCGTGGCGCAGTTTGCGGTAGAAACATGCACCGGATGCAGACTGACGGAAAATCCATAGTTCAGTTAGGACCCTTTCTTTTCCAAGTAATCTCGCCCTGACCCCCTCAGCCTTGGATCCCCGGACCCATCACCCGGCCAAAGCCACGACGCTCCCCTCCAGCCATCCGCACTTCCCGTCATAAATTGCCAAATAATTCCCCACAATATCATAATATATTTTTGAAATGTGGAGAAAATGAGAGAAATTCGCAGAAAATCTAAGATTTGCTGAGATTTTAATATTTGTGAAATTATTCCCATGTTTATTGATCGTAAGTTTTTGATTATATTGACAAATAAAATAAGAAGAAATTAAGGGCCTGTAGAACTTGTGATAATTGTCCAAAACGGAATTTTGATCTTATTTCCGTTTACGATAAGATTAACCGCAAGGAATGCGTTTCTGTGTAAATGCTAATAAGGCAAAACTAAATTATAGGGAGGTGCTGATGTGCCAACTCTTTTTGCTGTCTACAATATAAAAGAGGATCGAAAAGCCGAGGAATATGACAGCTATCTCACTAGAACGAAAATTCCAGGTATCAGGGGGGCACCTTGGTGCACGGATTTTGCCACCTGGAAAATAGATAAAGTTCTTGCTCCTGCCGTTTCTGAGCCGGAGGGAGAATTGCCTAAAGAGCCGCCCTATCAATATGTTGCTAAGATTGAAGTATCTGACATGGATGCGATGGTGAGTTTTCTCGGGACTGATGCGGGCAAGGAATTTGTCAAGTCCTGGAGCGTGTATATCGATCCAACGGCGATCTTCACTCTCGGGCATGAAGTTTAAATCTTATATTTTCATGATAATAAAGAGTCAGCGTAAACCGTCGGTGATGCTGGAACGGAAATTCACGGCTCTAAGGGGGGAAGATCGGTATCACAGATCTTCCCAGGGCTATTCGTTTCATTAACCTCAAAAATATAGAAAAGGAGACTCTCAACGAAAAGGGGAGGTGAAAACAATATGCTAGTGATCTGTGTTCATACTTGGAATCCTAAAGCTCCTGGAATGACTGAGGAAGAGTTTCTATCAAACCGTGAGAAATTCATGCAAGATCTGATGGCAAAGAAGGTACCGGTAAAAAGTACGCTCTCAGTGATTAATGTGGAGCAAGGGAAGGCTTGGTGCGTTTGGGAAACAGACACGACAGAGAGACTGAAAGGTATAATGGCTGAGTTCCCATACATACACACGGATATCATTCCGGTAAAACTCCTACCTCAAATAATGTAGAAGCCTGCTAAAGAGGGACCAGTCGACAAAGCCAAACTATCCGTGAGGATGGGGCGGAAAGCCACGGGTCTTTGAATCTTCCCTATTGAATCTCCATATGGCTTTTGTTCAGTCAGCGATTTTGAAACTGAATCGGTAGCGAAAACAAAATAAGGGTTCAAAGACAGCCGGGTTGCCGAAGTGAATGGGTGACCCGGTTTTCTTGCAGGTGCAGATATCTCGGAATATTAGCTCAAACCCTCTGGAGGAAATCATGAGAAGAGTTTTCGACTAGTAGGTAGGTACGTGATGACAAAAAATGGAGTTTTGGGAGTAGGTTACATCTTATGGTAGATTAAGCTTAAAACGAGAAATGGCACACTTATTGCTTGAGAATACCTGGAGAGAGCAATCAACCAGCCACAGGGAGGAATCATGAGAAGAATTATCTGTAAAACGGGGCCCAAGCATTTCACCTTATTGCTTGGATTTCTGTTTTTATGCCAAGCTTGCGCCACGATAGAACGGCACGGGGTACAAGCTGTCCCCGAAAAAAAGCCCCAGGTCAGCAAAACCCTCATTGAAGAGGTTCCCAAAAGGTTCCTCAAACGAAAGGTAGCTATTGCCAGGTTCTCCAATGAGACTAAATACGGACAAAGTTTTTTCCTCGATGAAAACCGGGACTGGATCGGAAAACAGGCTATGGACATACTTTCTGCACGGCTCGCAGAGACTGATAAGTTTATCATGCTGGAGCGGGCAGACATTGAGAAGATTAATCGAGAACTCGAAATGGGCAATCTTTCCAGTTTGAATATCCCTGCCGATTATTTGATCGTCGGGTCGGTTTCCGAATTTGGGCGAAAGACTACTGGTGAGGTGGGAATTTTCAGTCGGACCAAAAGGCAAACCGCCTTTGCACGGGTAACCATAAGGCTAATAGACGTATACAATGGCCAAATCATTTATTCTGAAGAAGGAGAAGGGGAAGCATTTGCAGAGGCGGGTACTGTGTTAGGGGTTGGTGGCCGTGCAGGTTATGACTCATCCATAAACGATAAAGCAATTTCAGCTGCCATCTCAAAGCTGGTCAGTAACATTATTGAAAATCTGCTGGACAAACCGTGGAGGTCTTACATTTTGTCCTACCAAGATGGGAATTATATTATTGCAGGCGGCAAATCGCAGGGAATTAGAAAAGGGGATATTTTTGAGGTTCATCGAAAGGGCAAAACGGTCATTAATCCCCAAACAAAGATACCGATCGAACTTCCAAGCAAACCTATTGGAAAAATTAGGGTACATACGCTCGTAGACGGCGATCCAACTAACGAGGTCTGTTTGTGTACCGTTGTGGGCGGAGATATTCCTAGAAAGGACTTTGAGGATGTTTTTGTGCAGGAACCAACGATTTAGGGTTCATCTCTATAATGGAGATTTCTATGAAGAAAATGGCATTGTCTCTTTTATTGATCCTGTCGATAAGTGCTTGTGGTTACGTAACAGGAACTGTCCAAAGGGCTCAGAGAAGTTCTCTGATGTTTTCCGGTAATTTGGAAGGCGTAACAGTCCAAATTGATGATCTGGAGCCATTTACACCCCTATACAGAACACACTACCATATCCCGCCTGGGAAACACACGTTGATGGCTTATAGGCACGGAGAGCTTGTGGTGAAAAGAGTCATTTATCTGGAAAATCAGGTCACGACTGAGCTCTATGTACCATGACAAAAATCCCCGCCACTTTAATTTTGTCATTTTTGCTGATAGTTGGATGCGCCACAAAGGTCCCATTTTACTACTGGGATGGTTATTCCCAATCCCTCTACAAATGTAAGAAAGCTCCTGATCGTGAGCATCTGGAGAAACACAAGATCGTTCTCACTAATATAATTGCGGAATCCGAGAAGAGGAAGAAAAGAGTTCCACCTGGGATTTATTGTGAATACGGATACATCCTGTTACAGGAAGGCAAAACGGAGAGGGCCTTATATTATTTCGATCTCGAAGAAGAGACTTATCCTGAATCTAAGTTTTTTGTTGAAAGGCTTAAAGTAAAACTAATTGAAGATAAGGAAAAATAAGATGAAAACTGTCCGAGCTGTAATATTATCCTTGTCATTTATTTCTTTGTTAGCGGCCTGCGGCCCCAAATACATAACCAAAGGTGAAGCCTTTCCAAAAATGTATAATGTACGGCCATTGTCAATATTGGTCTTGCCACCCATCAATGAAAGCACGGCGGCAGATGCAAAGGAATACTACTGCACAACCATAGCTGAACCATTGTCTCTTTCCGGGTATTATGTCTTTCCCATAGAGGTGGTCTCTGATATTCTAAAGAACGAGGGCATCTATGATACTGAGACATTACTTGGTGTACCACCACGTAAATTCAAAGAGTATTTCGGCGCGGATGCAGTAATGTATATCACAATTCGAGAATGGGATACGGCATATTATGTGGTTGGTGGAAATGTTACCGTACATTTACATTTCCTCTTACGGTCCACCACTACGGGTGAAGATTTGTGGCAATATGAAGGTAAAATCGTTGAGGATACAACCGTTACTCCGAGTGGGGGAGGATGGGTCGGATTGACTGTCGCACTCATAGCTACTGCGATACAGACGGCAGCGACTGATTACGTTCCCGTTGCGAAGAGAACAAACTGGATGGTTCTAAATACCATTCCATATGGGAATTATCATCCCCAGTACGACAAGGATAGAAACCTCAAGGCTGTCAGAATCGACAGAAAACAAAGGTGAGGTCTCTACCTCAAACGCGTATACACCTTGGTGGTGGAACTCCCTTTTAGGCCCATGAGGGGGGTATCCGGAAGATTTTATCCTCCTTCTTTATCCTTCCAAATCCATTTCTTCCTTTGGATTTTCTCAAGTCAATGGCCCAAAAATCGCCAAATTCATTGGCAAGGTGGTAGGTTTCTCAAACGGTGACACAATATCAGTTATACGTGAAGCATAGCCTTACCTGACCTTGCTTTTTTATTTGATTCAAGATACCGATCATCGGGGGAACCGGGCGAAAATATCGATATGCGATTCTATATGTTAGATGGGTCTTAAGGTCGGCCTGCCGGAGATCACTCAACCATGGCCTGAAGAGTTATCGATCTGGGGTCGGGGTAGGTTGGAGGGGGCGGAGCCGGACTGGCTTCTGTGGCGGAAGGGAATCTTTAGTGATGTGGCGTTTTGGACCTTCTGGGTTACCCCTCTTCTCAGCCTCTTCTGCTGTTCCATGAGCATCTGAACGATATAACGAACGCGCCTTCCCTCGTCGAAGCCTGGGAATGAAGATGGACTGTAAATGGCATTGGCAATTGAGTCGATACAGAAGGCCACCTTTGAATAGACCGATGCGAGGCACACCGGGCAGCGCTTCTCCTCAGACTTCCTGAACAGCCCGGGATCGTGCAAGACGGCACCCAGGTAACTCATTTTGATACCGAAAGGATCAGATGTGCCGTTGATTCTATTCTCTATAGCGCCCTCGAGGGCCTCAAAGGCCCTTTTCCCCTGATAGAGATCCATAACGTTGTTCATGAGGATAATGGGTCGAAAGAATCTTCGGGCCTTGTATCCCTCTATTCTCTTGGTAAGTCCAATCTCCAGCTGAATGAACCTGGAGAAACAGGCCCTCAGAGACCCGTAGGCGCTCATCAGATCTTTGGGAGACGCCACGACGATCGTTTTTTCCGCTAAAAGGGCAAAGTCGACTGTCTGACGGCCGATACCCGAGGCCAAATCCAGCACAATGAAATCGAACTTCTTGCTGACCGCGATGAAACTCCTCAGGAACTTCATCTTCTGCTGATAATTGAGGTTGGCCAGGGCAAAATTCCCCCGTTCCCCGCCGATGAGGTAGAAGCCAAAGGGAGTTTCTTCGATGACCTCCTCCAGGGCCTTCTCCTTCATGAAAAAATGGGAGAGATTATGTTTGGGATAGAGGCCGATCCGGTCCGCAATGAGTCCATTGCCGAGATCGGCATCGATCAGAAGAACACGGGCACTTTTTTTCGCCATGGCCGCTGAGAGGCCCACGGCGAGGTGGGTCTTTCCAACCCCCCCTTTGCTCGAGGTGAGCGCAAGGATTTGGCCCCTATTGTTCACTGTTTGTTCCTGGTTCATTTCCGGGTTTTTCCGGTTTCACTAATGGTCATTTTTCTTGCAATGTATGTGCCAAAATGCGCTACCCAGGATTGGGGAATTTGGCTCACGGGCTGAGAACGGAAGAATTAGACCCGAAATGCATTGGGAACAGGCCGAGGTCACCCGAAGTGCGAGAGAATATACTATGGAATTTCTGCGGTCTTCAATATACAATGCGGGAGATTACGAAATGAGGGAACGAGGGGTCCCATGAATCGAAAATGGCCATGGCGAAAAAATGGAGTTTGAAAAGGCCAAGCGAATCTTCATTGGCGGAATCATCATTCTCGTCTGTATTATTGCGGGAGTTTACATTTATAGAATGTACCACTGTCAATTTCCTATTGAGTATGTTGATTGCCAAGATGCCAAGTTCTTTACAGGGCAGGGCAACGTTGATATATTTTCCGTCAGGGTGACAAATAGGGGAAATGTTGGGGTTACGAATATCAGGATCGGTTACGATTCTTGATGGAAAACGGGCAATCGAGGAGAAAAAATAAACTGCTGCTCTCAAACCTAAAGGGAGGATTCCGATGCCAAAATACATAATCGAACGGGAGGTTCCAGGAGCCGGGAAATTGTCCCCGGAGAAATGGCGAGCCAGCGCGCAGAAGTCCTGTGCGGTGTTGAAGGAGCTGGGCGCAGAGATTCAGTGGGTCGAGAGCTACGTTACCAATGATAAGGTTTACTGCGTATATATTGCTCCCAATGAGGAGATAATACGAGAGCACGCTCGACGAGCCGGGTTCGCAGCTAACCGCATTTCCGAGGTACAGTCCATCATTGATCCGACGACGGCGGAGGAATGATTCCTTAATTGACTCTCGTGTTCGTTAGGATCGTGTTCGTGAAACGCGCTCGTAAAGCGTTAGAGAGTTCGAAAAAACTCGCTCCTCGCCACTCAAACATATTTTCTCGACGATTCAAGCGTTCAGGCCGCCTTTAACCCAGAACCGGGTTTTCCCCCGCTCGTGGCCTGGAAGTGGTTGTCGAAAAAATATAATTCGCGCTCAGAGCTCGTTTTTCCGCTCTCCCAGAGATTTCCAACTTCAAACCTTGACATTTTGCCTTCCGGTTCCAACCTCAGGCATTACCCGGACTGCAGCACCACCTTTTTGCTCCCTACTTATCATTCGCATCCCCTCAGCCTCAACCTTAACCTTTCACTTTTGACATTTGCATATTCTGATTAAACCAATTAAACCAATGTAACCAATTAAATCAACCAACTAATTGACTTTGACATTCTTGCTTTCGGCCTTCAATCGATGAAAGGAGCGGGGCGAGGGCGAATATTGCATTGTTGAGTTTGGGGTGGGTAAAGTAAAAAAGAGGGAGTTATATCAAAAACGAGGAGGTCATCATGAAGCGGAAATATCGAAGGATGCAATTTGCCTTACTATCGTGTTTTCTTCTCGTAGGTCTCGTCACCTACAGTTGGTCTGAGAAGGCCGTTGACAACAGCCTTTACGGGGAATTGCTCGGGAAGTATGTGAAAGAAGGCGTAGTGGACTATCGGGGATTGAAGAGTGAAGAGGGAAAACTCGATCAGTACCTGGACCTTCTGAACCAAACGAATCCGGACGAGTTGGCTCGAAACGAGCAGTTGGCCCTCTATATCAATGCCTATAACGCATACACCCTTAAGCTCATCCTGAAGAATTATCCCGTGGATTCCATAAAGGATATCGGGGGTTGGTTTAAGGGTCCCTGGAAGATAAGTTTTTGCAAGATAGGCGGGAAGACCTTTACCCTCGATGAGATCGAGCATGAAATCATTCGTCCCCGTTTCAAAGATCCGAGGGTCCATTTCGCCGTTAACTGTGCCTCCAAGGGGTGTCCGCCCCTTATTTCGGAACCCTACGAGGCGAGCATCCTTGATCAGCAGCTCGATGCGAATACCCGGAGTTTCCTCAACAATCCCGAGCGAAACCGCCTGGAGGGAAGCAAGCTCTACGTCAGCAAGATATTCAAGTGGTTCGGGGAGGATTTCGGCGGGGACGTGGTCGCTTTCTTCCTGAAATACGCCGAGGAGGACTTGAAGAACCGTTTGTCGGCCAAAAGGGATCAAATCAAGATCGCATATCTTCACTATGACTGGAGCCTAAACGGGAAATGATGAAGCTAATTCTGATACTGTACTGCATTGCGGTTGTTGTGCTCATAGTCTACGGTGTCAATTGCCACGTGATGGTTCATCTCTTTAAACGGCGTCTGGCGAAGCGCAGAGAGGAGGATCAAAAGCTTCTGCGGGACTTTGAAGGCAAGGCGGATCTCGAAGTCCTGCCAGTCGTCACTTCCCAGCTTCCCATCTACAACGAGCTGAACGTGGCCGAGCGGGTGATCGATGCGGTAGCGGCCTTTGATTATCCCGAGGGAAAACACGAAATTCAGGTCCTGGACGATTCCACCGATGAAACCCGGCACATCATAGCCAAAAAGGTGGATGCGCTTAAGGCATCGGGGGTTCAGATCGAACACATCAGGCGTCCTTCCCGTGAGGGATACAAGGGTGGCGCTCTCAGGCATGGTCTCAAGACGGCACGGGGGGAATTTCTCGCCATCTTTGACGCGGATTTCGTTCCCCCTCGGGAGTTCCTGCTCAGGACCGTTCCCTTTTTTCTCATGGACCCCCGATTGGGTTTGGTTCAGGGCCGCTGGGGGCACTTGAACAGAAACGAAACCCTGGTAACCCGGCTGCAGTCCATCGGGATGAATGGGCATTTCGTTGTTGAACAGTCGGCACGGAACTGGAACGGCCTCTTCATGAATTTTAATGGTACCGGAGGGGTCTTTAGGAAAGCAGCAATCCTCGAGGCGGGGAACTGGCAGGATGAGACCCTGACGGAAGATTTGGACCTGTCCTATCGAATACAGCTCGCGGGGTGGAAATGCCGCTATCTCGTGGATGTGGTGGCCCCGGCGGAGATTCCAACAGATATCAATGCCTTCAAGAGCCAACAGTTCCGCTGGGCCAAGGGATCAATTCAAACGGCCATCAAATTGCTTTCCCACGTTTGGGGATCCGACCACACCATATTCAAGAAGGTGCAGGCAACGCTTCATTTGACCCACTATTGCGTCCACCCCTTAATGGCATACCTGGCCATTATGGCACTGCCACTGTTGGTCACCAAGAGGTTTGATATTCCACCAGTCGCTTTTGCCCTCTTTGGAGTCCTTTTGTTTCTGAGCTGCACAGGGCCTTCAAGGCTTTATTGGACGGCCGAAAAATATATCCAGGGACGATGGAGCAGGCAGATGCTCTTCCTGCCCTTTTTGGTGTGTTTCGGGTGCGGTGTGGCCATCAATAACACCAGGGCGATTGTTGAAACCGTCTGGGGCAAGAAGAGCGCATTTATCCGAACACCGAAGAGGGGGCATGTGGAGAAAAAACGCTACAAACCGGCAGTAAATCTTCTCTTCCTTTTCGAGATTACAGCAGGCCTCTGGTGTCTCCTCGGAATGTATTTCTATTTTGCCATCCGTCAATATCTCGTGGGGCACTTTCTCCTGATGTACGCCATTGGATTCCTCTACGTGGGGGGGTTGTCTTTCCTCCAGCAACGAAGGCGGCCGGGATGACGGATTTACCCGCACAACGGCGTTCCCGATATCTGTTTTCGGGATTCACCTTAGGGTATTTCGCGGCAACCCTGTCCATGGCATGCCTCGGCCCGATCGGGAGGCATCTCCTTCCCTTTGTGAGCCTTTACCTCTTTTCCTTTCTGTTTCTCCTGGGACTTCTCCGGAGTTTTCCCCTGGATTGGCCGGTACGAAAGCAGTTGCTCCTTATATTTTCGCTGGCCCTTGCGGTTCGGCTAGCCTTTCTCTCCTTTCCCGCTTCTTACGATGTCAGCCGCTATATCTGGGAAGGCTCCATATTGAACAAGGGTTTCAGCCCGTACATTCATCCCCCCAATGATCCCATCCTTACGCCTTTCATCAACGATATTTGGCACGGTATCAACCACAAAGATGCCCCCGCGTGCTATCCTCCCTTGCGATGCTCTTTTTTCGGATTGGGGCTCTCATTTCCCCCACCCCGTTTTTTTTCAAGGCCCTCATCATGTCCTTCGATCTGGCCACGATATGGGTGCTGGCCTGTTTGTTGAGGTCGTATGGGCTACCGCCCAGGCGGTTGCTTCTTTATGCCCTGAACCCCCTCGTTATCGTTTTCGTCGCAGGGGAAGGCCATCTGGATGTCATACAGATTTTTTTTATCTGCCTTTCTTTCCTGTTTTTGACCCACAGAAGGGAGGGGTGGGGATTTTTTTCGCTGGGTTGCGCCATCATGAGTAAATATTTTGCCGTTATTCTCGCGCCTTTCCTTATCAACGCGAAGAACTGGAGAAAATGCATCTATCTGCTCGTGGCTCTGGCGGTCTTTTACCTTCCCTTGTGGGGGACGGGGGCCCATTTGTTCACCTCGCTTGTGCCTTTTGGGACTGCAATGCATTACAATGACTCAATCACGGCGCTGTTGAGGGCCTTTTTGGGCCCCAATACTGTCTGGGCGAGCGTAATTCTCCTCGGAGCTTGCCTGTTGATCATTTTCGTGACCGCCCACAACCCATTGAGGAGTTCTTATTTGGCCATAGGCTGCCTGCTGCTCCTCTTGGGCACCCTCCATCCCTGGTATCTGGTGTTGATCACTCCATTTCTCACCTTTTTTCCTTCACGGGCTTGGCTGTATCTCCACGCTGCCGTTCTCTTTACCTTCCCCGTGATGCATGGCGATTACTATACAGGGGTGTTTCAGCAGATCCATTGGCTGAAGATCTTTGAATACGTGCCCTTTTACGGGCTCCTGATTTGGGGTGCGTTGCGAAAGCGCCCCCTGTTCCCCGCACACTCCTTCAAAAGGGTGAGGAGCATTTCCGTTGTGATCCCTACGCTCAACGAAGCCGAAACCATAGGCCCGTGTCTTGCTTCCCTTAAAGGGGAGAAGGCTATTACGGAGGCCATCGTGGTGGACGGAGGATCGTCGGATGGAACCCGGGAGATAGCCATGAGCAGAGGGTATCGGGCGGTTTCAGCGAAAAGGGGACGAGGCACTCAAATCAAGATGGGCATCAAGCATTGCAGCGGAGATGTGATCCTCATTTTGCACGCGGACTGTCTGATTCGTCCCAGTCTCCCGGCTCTCGTTTTGCGGACGCTGAACGAGAATCCTCAGTGCATCGGGGGAGCCACGGGGATGGAATATCTTGAGGGCTCACGGAAGAACCGTTTCGTTTCCTGGCTCAATAACGCCCGGGCCAGGTGGACGGGGATTTCCTTTGGGGATCAGGTGCAGTTCTTTCGAAAGGAAGTTTTGCGGCTTATCGACGGATTTCCCGACCTGATGCTCATGGAAGATGTGGAGCTCTCCATGAGGTTGAAAGAGCATGGCCAGCTCTGCTTCATCCCAAGAGGAGTTGTGGTCTCCAAAAGGCGATGGGAAAGACTGGGTTTCTGGTCCACCGGCATGGAGGTTGTATGGCGGTGCTCCCGCTATCTCGTTCAAAGGCGCCTCGGGATGGGAGATGGAAAAGGACACGACCTTTACGAGCGCTACTATTTCGTTGATGATTCGGGTCGGCTGGCGACGTCCGAGCCGGCGTGACTCGGTAACTATAGAAGGATAACCATGAAGGGGCTCTTGACGTATTTCCTGTGTGGCCTGTCGTTGGCTCTCTCGTTGATGATTGCTCCGACGGGATGTAGTGAGGAACTGACCGACGAGCAGAAGCTGGAAAGGATCAACGAGCTATACGAGAAGTATAAGAGATCATTTCCGGATGTCCCTGACGTGAGCATAAAGGAACTCATTGCCATGAGGGAAGAAAAAGATATCGTTCTCGTTGACAGGCGTAAGAAGAAGGAGCAGGAGGTTTCAATGCTCCCCGGTGCGCTAACTGCCCGGGAATTCGAGGAGAATATCGAGAGATACAGGGACAAGACGATCGTTGCCTACTGCACCATTGGGAGCCGGAGCGGACACTACGCACGGGACCTCATCG
Organism: uncultured Syntrophobacterales bacterium; assembly: GCA_964346935.1. Taxonomy (GTDB): domain Bacteria; phylum Desulfobacterota; class BSN033; order WVXP01. The sequence continues at coordinate 13,607 of CAYFXP010000043.1, read as the reverse complement.
AAAAGGGCTTTACAGTTTATAATCTCAGGGGAAGCATTTTGGCCTGGATACACGCCGGGCAAAAACTCGTGAGCGATGGAAAGGAGACTCGCCGGGTACACGTTTATGGGAGGAGGTGGGATCTCGCTCCAAAGGATTATGAGGCGGTGTGGTAATAAGGGGAATAGATGGTTGGGTAGCCTCTATTCGATTTCCCTCCCGGTTCTGGAAGCAACATAACCTAAAGAGAGCTCTGAGCGTACAATTATAGAGTGTTGTAGTCATGCGGTCCTGCAGTCAAACAAGGAATAAATCCTAAATCCGACGAGAAACATGAACCGCTCAATTCTCATCAAAGGGACATTGGCGTTATCCCTGGCCCTGTTTCTCTTTTTCGTTCAGTACTGGTGGGATATCGCCTCCCCCTTCCATCCCGACCGAATTCAAGGGGTTCTGGGCAGGGCTGTGGGGTTTTGCCCCATTCCTGTATATGACAATCATGGCCCTGGCCGTGGTAATCAGCCCAATCCCGAGTGTACCCCTTGACGTGGCCGCGGGGATTTTCTTCGGTCCTCTGCTTGGAACGATCTATTCCGCCATCGGGGCTCTGGGCGGGGCGGTCGCGGCCTTTTTCATCGCTCGGCTTCTCGGGCGGGAGATTATTGAGCGATTTCTCGGTGGACATATTAATTTCTGTACCAAATGCTCCGATCGACTCCTGGCGAAAGTCGTATTTCTTTCTCGGCTTCTGCCCATTGTCTCCTTCGACATCGTCAGTTACGGAGCGGGCCTGACCAAGATGTCCACCAAGGCATTCGCCGTGGCCACATTCCTTGGAATGCTACCTCTAACCTTTGTCTATAATTACTTCGGATCTGTTGTGGTGGTGAGCAGGGGGCTTACCTTGACCGTTGGGCTCGGTATGGTTCTTTTCTTTTTTGCCTTTCCCCTATTCATCGAGCGGTACGATCTATTTTCCCTGCGCAAATTCTTTCAACACGCCGAACAAACCTAAAGGGCCTGTTGCCCAAAACCCGTTCCGCTCACTGAAAAGAATTTTTGATCGGCGTCTTTCGTTCCGAAAACTCGCCATCCTTGCTCAAACGCGGGGTTTGCGGCCGTTTCGCTTCACTAAGAATCGTTCCCAAAAATTCTTTAATGTTCGCTCCAGGGATATGGACAACAGCCCTTAAAGGTCCAGCAAGTACATAACGGATATGGGGTTCTGATCCAGTTGGCGGGTTTCAGGATTTGTCCAGAGCACTCTTCAGCGCCACAATGGCCACTTCCAGCTGAGCGTCATCGGGTTCCCTGGTCGTTATCCTCTGCAACCACAGACCAGGTGCCGCTAACCACCGCATATATGGGCTATTACGTTTCTTGCCGGACAGCTTTAACAGCTCGTAGGAGACCCCGGCCAGTATGGGCAAAAGGGAAAAATGCGTAGCGAACCTCTGTAAAATATATGGCCTGTGGCCTATCATTATTTCAACGAAGGTGTCGGCAGCGGCAAAAAGGAGAATTGCGAACACGACCACGATGAGCAAGAAACTGGTTCCGCAACGGGGGTGACGAGTGCTATACTTACGGAGATTTTCGATCCTGAGCACTTCTCCCGATTCGAAGGCGTTGACGCTCTTGTGTTCTGCACCATGATACTCAAAGATCCGTCTAATTTCCGTCCACTGGCTGATAGCCCACAGGTAGGCTAGGAAAAGGCCAACTCGTATGATTCCAGCTACCACATTAAATGAAAGGGCATTCTTTGACAGCCCTGTGATCTCCGTGAGAAACAAGGGGAGCGCGAAGAAAATCCCGATGCCGGCCGCAAAGGCAAGAACAATGGCGCCTATAAGTATGAGCCCATCCCTGATCTTTTTCGTTCGCGTGCGTTCCCAATGAGGCCCCTCTTCATCCTTTTCGTGCTCGGCGATGGCTACATCAGCCGAGAAATTGAGCGCCCGAATGCCAATGACCAGCGTTTCAAAGAACGTTACGGCACCCCTCAGGATAGGGGTGTTCAAGACCCTGTATCGCTTTGAGAGGGCTATATAGAGACCGCTCTTGACCAAGATCTCGCTGTCAGGCTTGCGCACAGCCGTAGCTATGCTCCTTGGCGCTCGCATCATCACGCCTTCGATGACGGCTTGACCTCCAATGGTGGTATCTTCAGACAGAAGTGTTCGGTCGTCGTCCTCCAAGGGTAAACATTTGGGTAACATTTCCATAATGAGGCCAATTCGCGTCAGGCATTGAAATACGATGCACTTGATAAGATAATAGAAGCCAAACCCTTGTCAACAGGATATTGAGATGTGCTCAAGATTTTGAACCATGGATTTAATGAAAATATGTATGGGTCATCTCCCAATTAGTTGGTGCAATTGAAGGATTCAAGGTGTCAACCTTCAATCAGGATTCAAGGATTCGAGGATTCAAGGTGTTCAAGGAATTTCTCTTTCACTAGAATCCTAGGCCCCTAGACCCCTGAACCCCATGAAATGAATCCTTGGACCCTTTTTAGCAACTTTTTTGGAGAAGAACCATATGTGCCTTCATCTGTGAACCGGGGGTAAGCGCATGAGTAAGGGTAAGGGGAAAAAGGTATCAAAAGAGAAGGTGATTGATATGTACCGAAAGATGGCTCGGATTCGGTTTTTTGAGGAGAGGGCAGCGGAGCTCTTTCTCCAGGGTCAGCTGCCTGGCTTCCTCCATTCTTCCATTGGTCAGGAGGCGGTTGCCGTGGGCGCGTGTTCCGCCCTCAGGGATGATGACTATATGATCAGCACCCATAGAGGCCACGGAGATATCATTGCCAAAGGAGCCCGGGTCGATGGCATGATGGCAGAGCTCTTCGCAAAAAAGACGGGATACTGTAAAGGGAAAGGCGGTTCGATGCATATCGCGGATCTGGATTTGGGAATCCTGGGGGCCACGGGAATCGTCGGCAGCGGACCGCCCATTGCCAATGGGGCGGCGTTGGCCTGTCAATTGAAGAGAACCGATCAGGTCTGCCTCTGTTTTTTTGGAGATGGTGCGACGAACACGGGCTCTTTCCATGAAGCCCTCAATCTTGCCGCGGTTTGGGATCTTCCCGTGATCTTCGTTTGCCAGAACAACCTCTATGCGGAGTCAACGCCCCAGGCCAGCCACCAGAAGATACCGGATATCTCCATCAGAGCGAAGAGTTACGGAATTCCCGGGTTCGCGGTGGATGGGAACGATGTTGTTGCAGTCAATGAAGCCGTTGACCAGGCGGTTGAGAGGGCGAGAAGGGGAGGGGGCCCCAGCCTTATCGAGTGTAAGACATATCGTTTCCTCGGGCACTATGTGGGGGATCCGGGCACGGCTTACCGGAAGAAGGAAGAGGTCGAACACTGGAGGGAGAAGGATCCTCTGCTGGTCCACCGGAAGAAACTCTTGGCCATGGGGATGGCAACCGGTGAGGACCTCGAGGAGATCGACGGGGGAATCCAGGCGGAGATCGAGGAGGCGGTAGCCTTTGGTCAAAGCAGCCAGGATCCGCAACCCGAAGAAGCCCTTGAGGATGTCTATGTGAGCGGATACATCCCCTAGAAAGAGGGACTGCGATGAGGGAGATCACATATCGGGAGGCATTAAGGGAAGGATTGCTGGAGGAAATGCGCAGGGATGACCGGGTCTTTCTGCTGGGGGAGGATATTGCGGAGTTTGGGGGAACCTATAAAGTAACCGAGGGGCTCTTGGCGGAGTTTGGTCCCGAGCGGGTGAGGAATACGCCCATTTCAGAAACAGCCATTGTCGGGGCGGCGCTGGGAGCAGCCCTTCTGGGAATGAGGCCGGTGGCCGAGTTGATGTACATAGATTTCAGCACTGTGGCGATGGATCAAATCGTCAATCAAATCGCCAAGATCCGCTACATGTTCGGTGGGAAGGCCAGGGCGGGCCTGGTTATTCGGACTCAGGGGGGTGCGGGGAGATCGTCCGGGCCCCACCATGCCCAGAGCCTCGAGGCCTGGTTCTGCCATACCCCGGGGCTAATGGTGATGATGCCTTCAACCCCGTATGATGTCAAAGGGCTCATCAAATCATCCATTCGCGACGACAATCCGGTCATCTTCATCGAGCACAAACTTCTCTACAACGAGAAGGGGCCTGTACCGGAGGAGGAGTATCTCCTTCCCATAGGCAAGGCGGATATCAAACGGGAGGGAAGCGATGTGACATTGGTGGCCACATCTCGAATGGTCCTGAGGGCTCTTAAGGCCGCCGAGGCCCTGGCCGAGGATGGAATTGAGGCTGAGGTGCTCGATCCCAGGACCTTAGTCCCCCTCGATGAAGAGACCATCCTTCAATCCGTCAAGAAGACGGGGAGGTTGGTGATCATTCATGAAGCGGTCAAGCGGGGAGGATATGGGGCGGAGATTCAAGCCATCGTGTCCGAGAAGGCCTTCGATTACCTCGACGCCCCCGTCAAGAGGGTAGCCGCGGCCAATACGCCCGTTCCGTTCGCACCTAAATTGGAGAACTTCGTCATCCCCGATGAGCAGGATATCATCAAGGAGGTGAAAGAGCTCTTCGGATAAGCGCGAACGGCTTCGCGGTCAGAGAGTCAGTAACCGAGGTACGCCTTCTTCACATACTCGTTTTCGGCCAACTCGGCGCCTTTTCCCTCCAGGGCAACCTCACCATTTTCCAGGATGTAGCCGCGAGATGAAACGCTCAATGCCCATTTGGCGTTCTGTTCAACGAGGAGTATCGTTATTCCCCTTTCCTCATAGATCTGCTGAACAACGCCGAAGATGGCATCTCTCACCACTGGGGCGATCCCCAAACTCGGTTCGTCGAGCATCAGAATACGAGGCGAGGAAAGAAGACCGCGGGCGATTGCGAGCATCTGGCTTTCACCTCCGCTCAGGGTACCTGCAATCTGGACCCTTCTTTCTTGGAGTATTGGAAAAAGGTCGAAGACAAATTGGAGATCCTCCCGAATCGCGGAGGAGTCCTTTCGCAGGTACGCTCCCATCCAGAGGTTTTCTCGAACGGTTAAGTCCGGGAAGATCTCCCTCCCCTCCGGAACCTGGATGAGACCCTTTTTCACAATTTGGTGTGGCGGCAAGTCCTGGATCTCCTCCCCATCCAGAATGATCTTGCCTTCCCTGGGCCGGAGGACTCCGCTAATGGTCTTTAATAGCGTTGATTTACCGGCGCCATTCGAGCCGAGAAGCGTGACCATTTCGCCTTCCTCGACGCAAATGGAGACCTTCTTCAAGGCCACGGCCTTCCCGTAAAAGACCGAGACGTTTTCAATGCTCAGCACGGGCCTCCCCTCCGAGGTATGCCTCTACCACTTTTTCGTTCCCGTAGATCTCCTCCGGCGTTCCCTCGGCAATCTTCTCGCCGTAATGCAACACCATGATACGGTGGGAGATATCCATGATCACCTTCATTACATGTTCAATAATGAGGATGGTTATTCCCTGCTCATTGATCTTCTTGATGATTGCAATTTGGTCGTCCTGCTCCTTGGGGTTCAGCCCGGCCGAGGGCTCGTCGAGCAAGAGCACCCTGGGCCGAGTGGCCAGGGCCCTGGCTATCTCCAGTCGTTTGGAGTATGCATAGGTGAGGTTCTCGGCGAGCTCGTCCTTGTAATCGGCCAAATCGACAAACTCCAGGAGTTCATTCGCCGCAGGCTCTCCAGCCCGACCTGTCGCCTGAGCCTCCCTGGGCTTTACCAGGGAGTCATAGGCCACCCGCCAGGGCTTCCTCGTCTTGCGCTCTATAAGGGCTGTGCGGACATTATCCAAGACCGTCAGCTTCGGGAAAATCCGAACGACCTGAAAGGTTCTGGCAATCCCCATATTGTTAATGGTATGTTCTCCGAGCCCGAGCAAGCTTCGATCATTGTAAAGGATCTCCCCGCTGTTGGGGGAGTAGTAGCCGGTGATTAGATTGACCAACGTGGTCTTACCCGCCCCATTGGGGCCGATCAAGCCGAGAATGTCTCCCTCATCGATCTCAAAGCTGACCTTTCGAACGGCGCAGAGACCGCCGAAATACTTGGTAACGTTCAACCCCTGAAGTACGGCCACACCTATCCCTCCCCCCTTCTTCCCAGGGAGCTCCTGATTTCGCCGAAAAGACCAACCACTCCATTTCTCATGAAGAGGATTGTCATCATCAGGAGAAACCCGTAAATGATCAGGCGAATATCCGCCTTTATGACATCCTCCAAGAACCTGAGGCTCTCCGATAGAAATGTGAGGAGGACAGCGCCGACCACGGGGCCGAACAGGGTTCCTAGGCCTCCCACCATGACCATCGCCAGCACCATGAAGGTCTCGCCCAGGGTGAGCATTTCGGGGCTGATGAGCCGAATGTAGTGGGCGTAAAAGGCACCCGCGAATCCCGCCAAAAACGCGCTGATCATGAACACGGACAGTTTGTATCGCCTCGTGTCTATGCCTATTGATTCCGCTCCTATTTCATCCTCCCGCATGGATTTCAAGCTAATGCCGAACTCCGAGTTCATCAGCTTGTGTAGGAGAATGAGCGTCAGGGTGGCGAAAACGAGGATCACGTAATAGGCATTTTGCTCGGAGATGAACTCGACCTGAAAGTCCTTTGAGAAGTGAAAGCCACTCAGGGCGGGAATGCCGAAGAGCCCGAGGGAGCCGCGAGTCAAGCCTACCCAGTTCATCGCAACCAGTCTCAGGATTTCGCTGAAGCCAATCGTCGTGATAGCCAGATACGGGCCGCTTAAACGGAATGAGGGAATCCCGAGGAGGATACCGAAAATGGCTGCCACCCCTCCACCTATTGGCAGGCCTAACCACGGATTAATGTGAAGTTTTAACGCCATCAGGGCGGACGCATATCCCCCGATGCCGAAAAAGGCCGCGTGACCCAAGTTCAAGAGGCCGGAATATCCGGCCAGGAGATTCCAACTGGAGGTCAAGATGACATAGATACCACACAGCACGAGAATGTGTTGGAAGTAGCGATCTCGAATAATCAGGGGAAGGGCGAGCAGGATCGCCATTCCAACAACGGTCAGCGCCCATTTCCCACGGTTATGCCTCATTTCTTCTCCCTCCGTCCGAACAGGCCATGTGGGATGATGAGCAGTACCGTGATGATAATGACGAAGCCAATGGCATTCTTGTATTCCATCGAGACATACGACCCCCCGAGGGCTTCGGCCACACCGAGGATGAACCCCCCGAAGATTGCCCCCTTGATGTTGCCCATGCCACCGAGGATGGTGATCGCGAACGCCTTTAGGGTGGGCATGGCCCCCATATGCGGGAAGATAGCGAAGATCGTTCCGTAGAGGACCCCTCCTAACCCAGCGAGCGCTGATCCCACGAAGAACGTGAGGGAATAGATGAAGCTAATATTGACTCCCATGAGCCGCGCTGCCGTGCTGTTTTGCGAGGTGGCCCGAATTGCCACGCCTATTTTCGTCTTGGTAAGGAAGAGCTGCAACAGGAAGATGGAGACGCAGGAAAAGGAACAACAGAGCAGCCGTATAACGCTCGTTGAAACCAGGAAGAGATTGACGCTCTGGCTGCGGAAAGGGTCCGAGATCATCTTGGGTGTTGGTCCGAACAGCAGTTGCGAGCCGTTCTCCATGAGAATGAAGAGGCCGATGGATAACATGATGATATCTATGGGCGTCCATCGGCCTAACAGCGGCCTGAACAAGAAGCGCTCCACGAAGAGGCCGATGATTCCTACCCCTAAGGCCGCGAAGACCATTGCTCCAACCCACCCGAACCACCCCGATGCAAGGGCAATGATGTAGAGGGCGAAGTAGGCACCGAGCATGGAGAAGTCACCGTGGGCAAAGTTGGCGATATTCATAACGCCGAAGATCATCGTTAACCCGATAGCGATCAAGCAGTAAACGCTACCGATAATCAGGCCGTTAAAGACCTGCTGGAGAAGGAGAGACTCCATGGAATCCTCGTCGCCCAAAGGGTACATCCCTCAATGTGAGGGATGTACCCGACCCCTGGGTTCCTATCTCTTATCCCACGGAAGCGGTTCCTGATAGTCTGATCCGGCTTTTTCCGGGGGATAGATGATGAACAGCTTGGGTTTGCCCTTCACCAATTGGACCTGCACCTGAGCCGGCACTACTGTGTAGACCTGCCCGGTCTTATCGAACTTGATGGTCCCCTGAGTGACCCTCAATGAGGTCGTTTTGAGGGCATCTTTGATCCGATTCCGGTCGGCCTGCAGGTTCCCCGTGGGTTTTCCCGCCCGTTTGATGGCGTCCATGATGACCAAGATGTTGTCATATCCCTGGCTGGGGAAAATACCCGGTCGTGCGCCCTCATACTTGGCCTCGTATCGTTTCACGAAATCAGCGACGACGGGGTCCTTCATGGCCAGGGTGGGCTCCAGGGAAGAGCCCATAGCAAACTGGGATATTGCTCCGGTCATCTTAAAGTAGGCTTCGGTGAACTGCCCGCCCACGCCGATCCACTGGGTCACGAAATCCAGCTCCTTAGCCTGTTTCTGGATCAGAGCCGCCTCCGTGGTTGACGCGATGTTGAAGGTCACCTCGGGATCCAGCTTTTTCAGCTTGCTGATCTGGGTAGTGAAGTCGGTATCCCCAATCTCAAAATAGAGGTGGGCCAATTCCTTGGCGCCGATTTTCTTGCAGACGGCCGACCAGATCTTTTCTCCGTCGCGACCGTAATCCGTATTCTCCATAAAGAAGGCAACGGTTTTGGGCCTTTTGACCTTTTCCAGCCAGTCGTTCATCCCTGCCAGAAATTGGGGTGAATTGGGTGATGTTCGAAACACGTAGTTAAAGCCCCTGGCCGTAATAGTGGGACTAATGGCGATGGCAACGACCACCGGCGTTTTTTCCCTATGACATACCTCCGAGGTGGCGATGTTCACCGAGCTGTGATAACCGCCTCCAACGACGAGAACCTTATCCCGTGTAATGAGCTTTTTGACGACGGCCACTCCCTTGTCGGGTTTGGATTCCGTGTCCCCAAAGGCGATCTCTATTTTTTGGCCGAAGAGACCTCCCTTTGCGTTCATCTCATCGACGGCCAGCATCATGCCCTTTCTCATCTCCTCCCCGTTGAAGGCAACGGGGCCGGTGAAGGGCCCGATCACCCCTATTTTGATGGCGGCTTCTGCCGATCCAAGCAACACGAGGACAAGACAGAGTGCCATCACAGGAGCTATTCTCGCTATGGCTTTTCCCCTCATCGTGCTTTCTCCCTTCTCTTGGTTTTTGGTTATGGTGTTATTAGGTTGCCTTTTTTTGGAGATATCACCTCCTTTCTTATGAAATTCACACCACCTCCTTTCAATTCATGTTCTGCCAAACCCCATAATCAACCATCGCTCAAGTACAGGGTGCAAGGAACTCATCCATTTTCATCCGACGACCAGGGCGAGGACTGCTTTCTCAGTGTGCATCCTGTTCTCGGCCTGATCCCATACTGCCGAATGGGGGCCTTCAATAATCTCATCGGTCATCTCCTCGCCTCGATACCCGGGCAGACAGTGCATGAAGATGAAATCGGGGTTGGCAACTTTCACCGACTTCTCATTGATTTGAAAGGGACCGAAATCCTTGATCCGTTTTGCCTTTTCGTGGTCTGATCCCATGCTGTGCCACGTGTTAGCGTAAACTATATCGGCGTCCGTTAAGGCCTCTTTCAAATCCTGGGTGACCACGAGTTTAGTGCCATTTCGCCGGGCAGCGTCTTGTGCGAACGGGTGGACACTCGGATCAGGTGGATACCCTTTAGGGCCGGCGACGTAGACATCTAACCCCATCAACGCACCCCCGATTATCAGGGAGTGACAGACGTTATAGATGTCACCCGCATATGCGAGTTTTAGACCCTTAAAGTCACCCTTCTTCTCCCGAATGGTCAGAAGATCAGCCAGCCCCTGGCAGGGATGGGTAAGGTTAGAGAGGGCATTGATCACGGGATTCTTCATATAGCGGGCGAACTCCTCGAGGCGATCTTGTTCAAAGGTTCTCATCACCAGAGCATCGCAGTAGCGGTCGATCACCCGGGCCGTATCCTTGATAGGCTCCCCCCGGGCCAGCTGCATCTCGTCCGGACGCATATAGAAACTCTGGGCTCCCAAGTGGGCTATGGCTGCCTGGAATGATGTCCGAGTTCGTGTAGAGGGTTTCTCAAATACGCAGGCAATTGTCCTTCCCCTCATGTACTCGTGAGGCTCCCGTCTCGCCCACTTCGCCTTTAATTCATACGAGGTATTTAAAATATCGTTGATTTCCTCCGGGGTAAAATCCATCAATGTTAAAAAGTCCCTCCCTCTGAATTTATCCCTCATTCTCGCCTCCTCTTCGACTAGTTCTCACTATGGAAGTCTACCCATTTTTGTCCCTTGCGGCAGGACTCAACCGTATTAGCAGTTCCAGGAGCAAAAGTCAACTGTTCTCCCCGATCACCTCACGAGGTCAGCGATAACCCCTTGCAGTCCCCACACTACCTTCGCCAAATGGTCATACCGCACCTTGTCGGGGGTGTCAGCCCGTGTGTGGTAATATGGGTAGCGGAACGGGGCGGTATCGGTGACCATCACCGCCGGGTACCCCTGCTGCCAGAAAGACCACTGGTCAGAATCGCCTATGCCCGGGATGATGCTCGGCAATGCCCCGCCCTCGGAGGGATAGTTGGCATGCTGGCGGAATGAGGCTACGACATCGCTGACCAGCTCCGCTGACGATGTGTTCCCCACGAATCCGATGAAGTTCCCGGTGGAGGGATAGAAAAGGCTAAAAGGGAACGGATAGTGCTGGCTGCCCTTCTCGTCGGTGTAGTAACCGATGGTCTCCAGGCTCAGCATTGCGACGATCTTCTCGCCGTGAGATCTGCACCCCCTGGCATAGACCAGGCTCCCCATCGCAGGGGATTTGAAATAGGGGGGTTCCTCATTTACGAACTCCACGAACCGGAGGGTCCGCGACGTTTTCTTCCCGGAAAAAAGGCCGGCCAGCGCAAGCACTGCCGCAGCGCCGGTGGCGTTGTCATCGGCGCCCGGGGATCCCTGCACGGAGTCATAGTGGGCACCGATGATAACGATCTCATCGGCTCGGTCCGATCCACTGATTTCAACCTCGATGTTATGGCACATCACCCCTGCTACCTGGTAGCCGAGACGGCGGGCTTCGTAGGACGATTCCCGGAGGGACGACTCGAGGAAATCGGCCGCGGCGGTGAGTGCTCGATACCGCGGCATGTTTCGCTCTCCGATTTCACCGGCGAGTTTCTCCACGTCCCTTCGGAGCGCGTCGCGGAGATCTGTTTCCTGAGCAGTCAGGGGCGGCATTGGCCCCCGGTGGCTTTTCCCGGGCATTCGAATTTTGGGGAGCATCGCTAGGTCTTAAGGATGAAGCGTCGAGAGATTTCAACGGCCTCGGCGGCATCCTTCCCGTAGGCATCAGCGCCGATCTTTTCCGCAAAAGCAGCATTGACGGGGGCCCCGCCAATCATGACCTGAACGCGGTCCCGCAATCCCCGCGCCTTCAATTCATCGATGGCTCGTTGCATCTCCGGCATCGTTGTGGTCAGGAGTGCGGATAATCCAAGGACGTTGGGGTTAATTTTCTCCACCTCTTGAATCAATTTCTCGACGGTGATGTCCACACCGAGATCGATCACGCGAAATCCCGATCCCTCCAGCATCATAATGACGAGGTTTTTGCCGATATCGTGTATATCACCTTTAACAGTGCACATAACGATGGTTCCCTTCGGTTCGGTCTCCTGGCCTTTTAAGAAGGGCTTGATGAGATCCAACCCCTTTTGCATGGTGAAGGCTGAAACGAGCATCTCCGGTACGAAGATCTGATTCTCGGAGAATCTCTTCCCCACCACGTCCATTCCTGCAATCATGGCATCATTTATGACCGTGTCTGGCTTCACGCCATCCTCAGTGGCTGTTCTAACCAGATCCTCTATCTCTTTGTGTTTCCCATCGATGACAGCCTTTTTTATCTCATCTAAGTGATGGCGCATGGTCTTAAGCTCCTAGGAGGGCATCCTTGTCCCTTCGCTCAGATTTCGTGTTGCATGTCCGTGATGATTAGGACCGAAGACGGCGGACGGCAGACCGCATTAGAGGATCGTGTCCGTGCTCGGATGTTTCGTGCTCGTGACTCGTTATTGGTTTTTTGGGATTTGAAATTTCAGCTTCGACTTTTTTTGCCTCAAACCTCCAGCCTTGACCTTTTTTCTTTTGACTGCAGCACCACAGAACCAATTTGCCGCAGCACTGCAACAATGTCAATATCCTTCCTGGACGGCTGAAACGATGGCCTTCAGATTCTCCAAAGGCGTTGCCAGCGGGATTGCGCATTCAGGCCCGATGATGTTGACCCCTGCCTCGATCGCATAGCGGGCCTGTGCATAGGCATCATCGGGGGTTCCCTGGTAGAGGACCTGAGGATTGTTTATACATCCAACGAGGGACATACGGTTTCCGACCTTCTCCACGACAACCTTGGCGTCCATTTGCCACTCAAAGTGATATGCTTCGAATCCCGCCTCTGCGAACAGTTCCAAACGGTCAATGCAGTTTCCACAGACATGGAGGATAAGCGGTCCCCCGACCTGTGAGGTGATCTCCTTATGAATGGGCTGGAGAAGTTCCCGATAGTGATACGGGCCCGCCAAATCCCCGGTCACATGGTCCGCAAGGACCACCACGTCTGCTCCCGCCTGGAACTGTGCGCGGGCAAAGGCAATGGTTACCGGCATTAGCTGGCGCATCATGTTGACGACCTTTTCGCTCTCCCCCATCCCTATCTGAAGCAGAAAATTTTGCGTGCCAGCCATGTGATAAGAGAGAGTCCAGGGACCCATTACCTTGCCCACGATTGCAGCTCCATCCCCAACGGTGCGCCTGAGGATGGAGAGGGCATCCAGGACGACCCGCATGGAGGGCTTTTCAAGAATATTTTCCGGAACCTGGATATCGGAAAAATCGGCGTAGGGGACAGTCTTGCCGTCCGGCATCGTGTCCCGGTCACCCCAATCCACATCACATCCAAGGGCTGCAGATTCCTGGTGTACGCTATATTCCGGCATTACGGTGTCGAAGCCGAGGATTTCATGGCCCGCTATGGCAAGATCGGCCATGGCATTGGCGTCCAAATGAGCACTTGGAAAGGGGATTCCCGCGGCGTCCATGAGGCCATGACAGACAATTGATGTGGGGTTTCCCGCAGGTGGCCTTTGGCCCTTTCTGCCGTTGTACACCGCGGACATGACTAAGTTGTGCGACGTTGATTTCATGATTTTCTATTCGTCCTTTTTGACAGCTTGAGCTTTGGCTCGCTATCTTGAAGAACGCGCAAGACCTTGAGCCCCGCTTTGACGCCGATTCCGTCACCCGGTATGACAGCTACCTTGTATTGACCCATTTGAACGAGAACGCTGGCAATGTGCTCAGGGAAATCTAGGCCCTTGTTGAGGATAGCAGAATGAGGATGAGCGAGTCAAAGGAAATTTCGAATTACGCTCGGGCCCGAAATGGGTTTCATTGTCGGTCGGCAAGCAGGGTGAAGCACGGTCGGGAATACTCATTTAGGGGACCTTCATAGTGTCCTTTACTATCCTGCCTTCTTTCATTAC
>CAYFXP010000042.1:0-6665 GCA_964346935.1 uncultured Syntrophobacterales bacterium | reverse complement strand
ATTCTTATTAACCTTTTGGTGGATCTGATTTATGGATTTATCGATCCGCGTATCAAGTATAAATGACCATGCTGAGTGACCTCCGTAGAAAACAGCTTCGTGCCTTCTTTCGCAATAGGATTTCCGTGGTGGGTGCCATCATGACCCTCCTCATCTTGGTGGTGGCCATCGTTGCGGGCTCGGTCTCCCCCTACGACCCCCTCGATCAAAATGTCTATGTACGCCTGACGCCCCCTGACAGGGAGCATTTCTTCGGAACGGACAGCTTCGGCCGCGACATTCTGTCGAGGGTCATCTGGGGTGCCCGTATCTCCCTTTCCGTTGGGGCTGGTTCTATCATCATCGGCATGGTGATAGGAAGCCTCATGGGGATGATCGCCGCCTTGGAGGGGGGGAAGATCGGGAATGCGATCATGCGTGTCGTGGATGTCATGATGTGCTTTCCGGCAGAAGTGTTTGGGATTATGGTTCTGGTCGTCATAGGAACGGGGCTTGATAAACTGATTATTGGCCTCGGCATAGTTATGACCCCCCGTTTTGCACGTCTGGCCTATGGCAGCTCGTTATCCGTGAAGGAGCGGGATTATATCGAGGCTGCGCGGGCCTTGGGTGCCAAGAGGAAAAGAATTGTTCGATTCCATATTTTCCCCAATATCCTGGGGGAAATCTTGGTGATGAGTAGCCTCTGGACGGCAACCATGATCCGGGTGGAGGCCAACCTGAGCTTCTTGGGCCTTGGGGTGGCGCCGCCTACACCGACCTGGGGTAATATGGTGCGGGAAGGGGTAAACCAGTTGACTACCGCGCCATGGCTGTCAATCTTTCCGGGGTTGGCCATCATGGTCGCCGTGCTCTCACTGAACCTGATCGGTGATGGTCTGAGGGATGTAATGGATCCCAAGCTGCAGGGTTGAGAGCTTCCAAATCATCATTCAGCCTAGATATCCGGAAAAAGACATGCTGGACGATATCCTGATTCGAGTCAACGATCTTCATACATATTTCTATACCGACGAGGGTGTAGTCAAGGCGGTGGACGGGGTCGATTTTTTGGTTCGCAGGGGGGAAACCCTTGGACTTGTGGGGGAATCGGGCTGCGGCAAGAGTGTCACAGCCCTTTCGATTATGCGGCTGATCCAGCAGCCACCTGGCCGAATCGAAAAGGGGCAGATTCTCTTCGAAAACCAGGATCTGCTGAGGATGAGCGAGGAGCACATGCGGCAAATAAGGGGAAATCACATATCGATGATTTTCCAGGAGCCCATGACCTCTTTGAATCCGGTCTTTCGCGTCGGTGATCAGATCGCAGAAGCGATTCAGCTGCACCAAGGACTTTCCAGGGGAAGTGCCATGGAACGTGCCGTGGAGATGTTGCAAAAGGTGGGAATCCCTGATCCGAAGACCCGTGTTAAGGAGTATCCGCACCAGATGAGCGGAGGTATGCGCCAACGGGTGATGATCGCCATGGCCCTCTCGTGCAATCCGAAGATGATGATTGCCGATGAACCCACGACAGCACTTGATGTCACCATTCAGGCCCAGATTTTGGAACTCATGAACAAACTAAAGGAAGACTTTGGGGCATCCATCCTTTTGATTACGCACGACTTGGGCGTAATTGCTGACATGGCCCAATCGGTGGCCGTGATGTATACCGGCAAAATCGTGGAATATGCTGATGTGGTGGAACTCTTCACCCGGCCGAAACATCCTTATACGATCGCCTTGATGGAGTCGATTCCTAACATGGATGAGCCCGTTCCCGAGGACAGGATGCTTCAAACCATCCCTGGTATTGTTCCGAGCCTTCTTGATCTGCCCACGGGTTGCTCTTTTCGAGAACGCTGTTCTCAAGGTCTTGATTTATGCGGCAGGAAAAATCCATCACTTATCGAAGTGGAACCTGGCCACCTGGTGAGGTGCTGGCACTATGGACAACCGTGATCTCCTGGTTGTGAAGAACTTGAAGAAATATTTTCCCGTTGGTGGAGGGTTTTTCGGGAGATCTTTCGACCAGGTTAAGGCAGTGGACGGGGTGGATCTTGTCCTCAAGAAGGGGGAGACCTTGGGATTGGTGGGGGAATCGGGTTGCGGTAAGACCACCATAGGACGCTGCATCCTCAGGCTTGAGGAACCTACGGAAGGACAGTTATTCTTTGAGAACGAAAACATTATGAGGTATGATCACACACGCTTGAGGCAACTCCGTCGGGATATGCAAATCATCTTTCAAGATCCCTATTCCTCCCTTAACCCTCGGAGGAGGGTGGGACAGATTATCGGTGAAGGTTTCGAGATCCATGGAATCCTTTCGGCACAGGAGCGCCAGGAGCGAGTAAAAGAGCTGATGGACATCGTTGGCCTTCTGCCGGAGCACATCAATCGCTATCCCCATGAGTTCAGCGGGGGCCAGAGGCAGAGGATTGGTGTGGCCAGGGCTCTTGCGCTTAATCCGAAATTGGTGATCGCCGATGAGCCGGTATCTGCTCTGGACGTCTCCATCCAGGCGCAGATCCTCAACCTGCTTGTAAAGTTACAGCGGCGGTTCGACCTCACCTATATCTTCATCTCCCATGATCTAAGCGTTGTCAGGCATATCAGCGATCGGGTTGCCGTGATGTACCTGGGCCGCATCGTAGAACTGGCGACCAGGAATTCCCTTTACGACCACCCATATCACCCTTCCACAGAGGCGTTGATGTCCGCGGTGCCCCTTGCTAACCCTCTGAGAAAAAAAGAGAGAATGCTTCTCGAGGGCGATGTCCCGAGCCCAATCAATCCCCCTTCTGGGTGTACGTTCCACCCTCGGTGCCAGTATCGTCGGGATATCTGCTCGCAAACTGTTCCGGTCTTAGAGGAAATCGAGGAAGGCCACTGGGCGGCCTGTTATTTTCCAGGAAGGGGGTAAAAGAGAGATATCCCTTCAGGCGGACCTCCTGGGTACTAAAGTTGCCACAATCAGGAGGATATCACAGAAATTATATGCACGGTAAGCTCCGGCCAGTATCACAGGAACTTCGAGCCGGAAAGCGTAAAGTACACTCCCCCCAATGGCTATTCCACACTCAGCAGCATACCCTATATGGTGGCGGCAGCGCTTGCCGAGGGCCGAGCAACCTTAGCCGAGGTTTCGGATGAAAAGGTCAAGGACCCAAGGATATTGAAGATAGCCAGAAAGGTGACCCGTGCCGTTGATCCAAGCTTCGAGGATTATCGCAGCGCCTCTGTAACCCTTAAGATGAAAGATGGCCGTACGTATCAGCACGATCAAAAGGCTGCACTGGGTTCACCCGATATGCCTGCCCCAAGGGAAATGATCGAAGACAAGTTCTCGGCCAATGTAGATGGATTTCTTTCCGAGAAGAGGGCACAAGCGGTAATAGATGCCGTTGCCAACCTGGAAGAGCTTCATCGGGTGGCGGAATTGATGAGGCTACTCCGAAAAGAGTAAACGTATAATGAGATCCGGGTTCAACCAGATGGTACCCATCTTCGTTTGATACTAAACGTATCCTTAATCCTAATGGGGATAAGGGCATGGGCTTACAAAAAAGGAGAGGGTTGAAACGGGTAAGCGATTCCGGGGGGGATTTAGCCAATACGGAACGATTATGGTCAGACCTCCAGGAGCTGGGCAAGATTGGCTTTGTCGAGGGAGGAGGCGTTACCCGCCTTGCCCTGTCGGATGGCGATATTGCCGCCAAAGAGTGGTTAACAAAGCGTATGAAGGAAGCCGGATTGGAAGTGCACATGGATGCAGCGACCAACGTGATTGGGAAACTGAAATCTACACTCGTGAAGGATAGTAAAATAGTAGCGGTAGGGTCGCATCTTGACACCGTACCTCAGGGTGGCATGTTTGATGGCGCACTGGGGGTATTGGCGGGTTTGGAGTGCGCGCGGGTCTTGCAGGAAAAGAAGATTGGTCTACCGTGGGACTTGGAAATCATTAATTTCTCCGACGAAGAGGCCTCTCATAACGCTGGTACTATCGGTAGTAGAGCCATGATGGGTACGTTGAGCCGGGATGAGATCTACCGCTCAAAAGAAAAGCGAATACCCACGTTTGCAGAGGATATGAAGCGCCTGGGGAAAGACCCGGACCGTATTGGCGAGGCCATCCGTAGCCCCAAGATGTTCAAAGCCTTATTGGAACTACACATAGAACAGGGAAGTGTGTTGGAGACGAGGGGAATAGATATTGGCGCGGTAACTGGCATAGTTGGTATCTACCGATATAGTGTCGAGGTCCTGGGTAAGACGGATCATGCCGGCACGACGCCTATGTCCCTAAGAGACGATGCCCTTGTGAAGGCAACGCCAATCTTCACCCTTCTGCCCCAATGGGTTAGAGCCAGGAACCCGGAAATGGTCGGAACGATCGGACAGATTCGTCTTGAGCCCGGAGCAACGAATGTGGTGCCGGGAAAATGTATGTTTACCGTGGAACTGAGATCCATGAAGCCAGAAGATATGGCCACAATCCGCGATTTGATCAGGGAATGGGTGGGGAAGCACAAGGGGAGTTCCGTTGAGACCATTTACGAAAAAGATAGCGTGGATCTATCAAAATCGGTTATTGATACTGTTGTCCGGGCCACGGAAATCGAAGCTTTATCCGTAATACGAATGGTAAGCGGGGCAGGGCATGATTCCCAGAGCTTTGCTCCATATGTTCCAACGGGCATGGTATTCGTCCCCAGCAGGGGAGGGAAAAGCCATTGCCCGGAGGAATGGACGGATGCACAGCAGGCCGCAAACGGGTGCCGTGTCCTCTTGAGGACGATTTTAGAACTTGCCGGGCAAGATAGCACACCTTAGGGCGAAATCCTTGGGGTTTACCATTAGATATCACTGGTAAGAGGAGCTCTGAGGGTGAAATTTTCATTGCTGCGGTCGGGAAGGCGAAAAAGGTTAGAGGTTGGAGGCGGAAGGCAAAATTTCACATGTAAAAGTTCAAATGACAAAGTCCAAATGGAGAGATCTCTGGGAGAGCGGAAAAACGAGTTCTGAGCGCGAATTATATTTTTTCGACAATTACTCCCAGGTCACGAGCGGGAAAAAACCCAGTTCTGAGTTAAAGGAGGCCCAAACGCTTGAATCGTCGGAAAAATATGTTTGAGTGGCGAAGAGCGAGTTTTTTCGAGACTTCAAGGGAACAGTTGGAGACTGAAGGTAAGAATATCAAATGTCAAAGTTCAAAATCCAAATGACAAATGATGGGGGTCGAACCACGAGCACGAGCACGAAATACATGGACACGAAACACGCACTCTGAGCCAAGGGGAATTCGGGCAACAGGGCAAAAACACTGAAACGAAGAGCGAGCTTGCCAGAAATCATAATGAGGAAGCACCGGGGCGAAGAATGTATGATTATGTGATTAAGAATGCTGAAATCGTGGACGGAACGGGAAGGGATATATCAAAGGCGGACATCGGGATCAAAGATGGTCGTATTGCCACTGTCGGGAAGATAGAAGTCGAGGGGCGCCACATAATGGAATGCGGGGGTATGGTCGCTTGCCCGGGGTTTATTGATATGCACAGCCATACGGATTTGGAGTACTTCAAGCCTCAGGCTCCTGATGCGAAAGTAAGACAGGGTATCACTACGGAATTGCTCGGGCAGGACGGCCTTGGGGCAACCCCCATTAAGGAGGCGGATATCGATACAGTGGCAATGCTGCTTGGGGGTTTAGATGGGATTCTTCCGAAGGAACAGTGGACCTGGCGTTCTTTTAATGATTATATCGAGGCCCTTGCGCGTAGAGGCCTTTCCAACAATGCAGCGGTATTGCTCTCCCACGGGCCCGTTCGTATAGCCGCAATGGGTATGGGCGAAAGGGATGCGACCGATTGGGAGTTGAGCGCCATGAAGGGCCTTGTCCGAGAGGCGATGGAAGATGGGGCCTTTGGACTTTCGACGGGGCTCATTTACCCGCCCTGCTCATACGGAAATACGGAGGAACTGATTGAACTCAATAAAGAAGTGGCCCTAAAGGATGGCATCTTCGTGGTTCATCTGAGGGACGAGGGATACTACCTCTTAAGGGCCTTGGACGAGGTCATGAGGGTATCGCGGGAATCCGGTGTCCATTTGCATATCTCCCATCTCCAGGCGTATGGTAGGGTCAACTGGCCAATCATGGATCAAGCTCTCGAGAAGGTCGATACTTTCGTCAATGAGGGTGGGAAGGTCACATGGGATAGATACCCCTATCTGGCAGGCTGCACAGTTTTGAGGGCCGTATTGCCTCCATGGACTCTCAATGAGGGACCCGCAGCGCTTATCCGGAATTTGAAGAAACCCGAATACAGAGCGCGTATTCATTCCGATTTTGAAAAGGGCTTGGATGTATGGCATAACAGGCAGATCTCCGTCGGGTGGGAAAATATTAAGGTAACCGCGGTCCAGCTTGAGAGAAATCGCTGGATGGAGGGTAAAAGCTGCGAAGCCATCGCTAAGGAACTCGGGATAAATCCCATCGATATGGTGTGCGATCTTTTGGCCGAGGAAGAATTGGCGGTGACAATGATTACCTTTTATGGCTCCGAGGAGGTCCTCGAAAAGGTCTTGGCGCACTCCCGTGCCACCGTCGGAAGCGATGGCATCTACGGAGGCCGGCCACACCCGAGGCTGTATGGAACCTACCCACGATTTAT
>CAYFXP010000041.1:0-2284 GCA_964346935.1 uncultured Syntrophobacterales bacterium | reverse complement strand
CCTGAAGCGGTGCCGGGGAGAGGTCACCCGAGCTCGGTTCAGGGATGCCTTAGAAAACACGAAGGGGCTTAAAGCGAGCATGGGAATCTATAACTACGGCCCTGCGGACCACGACGGCCTGGATAAGAACGACCTGGTCTTCATCCGTATTGAGGGGGGCAAATTCAAGCGGATCAAGTTCCCCGGCCTCGAATAACTGGCGCTCCCTGATTTTTATCGGGAGCATTTTTCTAACCTATTAATTATATGGGACATTATATTTTTGGTAAGCGAATACAATTGCCCCTTCGCTTCAATGCTTCCGAAGTGACCCTTTCGGGGTTCGCAGGCGGGGAATACTTGCCCCCTCCGGCCTCTACAGGGCCGGCCTACGCTTACGTTCGGCTGAGCTCACCTCGAAGCCTGCTCACCCTCGATGGGTCCCCCACTTCTCCAGCAAATTTCGCTCAAGGACAACAGTGTTCCCCAGAAACTCCAGTTTCCGAAGCCCCCCGCACTGATTTCCAACGGGAAGCCCCATGACTCCTTGGGCTCATCTCCCGCAGCTCGTTTTCTCCGGCATCACCATGGGTGCCATGTATGCCCTCGTGGGCCTGGGCTTCGTTACCATAGCGAGGGCCTCCCAGATCATAAACTTCGCCCAGGGAGAGTTCGTCATGCTCGGAGGGATGATCACCTTCTTTCTCCTCAAACGAGGTGGCCTCCCCTACCCTTTGGCGGCCCTGTTGGCAGTCTTACTCGTTGTCATAATCGGCTTCCTGCTCCATATCATGGTTGTGTATCCCCTGCGCAAGGCCTCCATCCCCATCCTCCTCATCGCCACGTTAGGGGCTTCCATATTTATCAGCAACACCACTGCCCTGGTCTTCGGGACGCTGCCTAAGGCGCTGCCCGCTTTTTCGGGAAATCAGCCTCTCCAGATAGGGGAGATTTATGTCGCTCCCCAGAGCCTCTTCGTCCTGGGCGCCACCTTTCTCCTGTTGATCTCCCTCTATCTACTCTCCCACCGAACAGTAATGGGAAAGGCAATGGAGGCAAGCTCCACCGATCCATTAGGAGCTGATCTATCGGGGATCTCGCGGAATCTCATGGTCTTTCTGGCCTTCGGGGTGAGTGCAGGCATGGGGGCCATCGCGGGGATTTTTATCACTCCCATATTCTACACGAGCTACCAAGCGGGAACGCTCGTGGGCCTAAAGGGTTTTATCGCCGCCGTCTTGGGGGGGTGGGGAAAGAACAGCGGGGCAATCCTGGGGGGCTTTGTCTTGGGAGTTGTGGAATCCTTGAGCGTAGCCTTTATTCCCTCAGGATACAAGGATGCCGTGGCCTTCGTCATTTTATTGCTCATCTTAAACTTCAGGCCCAAGGGAATCTTGGGTTCACCCTTTATCGATAGCCGGCGATGGTAGATTCCAACCAACACGAGTTTAGGAAGAGGGATCTGCTCTACGTAGTGCCCCTTTGGCTCCTATCCCTGATCTTGCCCGATCCCCATCTGGACCTTCGCCAGGAGGCCAGGTTTAGAAAGAGGGATTTCTTCTATTCGGGGGCCTTGTTTCTTCTTCCACTCGTCTGGTCCAGCCCCCATCTCCACTATGTAATGATCTTAGCCGGGATTAACGCCATATTAGCCCTCGGACTAAGCCTTTTTCTCGGCTATACCGGCCAAATCTCTCTGGGACACGCTGCCTTTTTCGGAACCGGCGCCTATACTACCGCAATCCTCACCACCCGCTACGGGTTTCCCACCTTTGCGGCCTTTTGGGCGTCGGCTACCGTGGCTGCCGCGCTAGCCTACCTCGTAGGGCGACCCATCCTCAAGTTGAAGGGGTACTTCCTGGCCCTGGCAACCCTGGGCTTCGGGGAAATTTTCTTGGTCATCATTAGGGAGGCACACGGCCTTACAGGTGGGGTCATCGGCATCTTCGGGATTCCCTGGTTCTCCCTGGCCGGGTTCTCCTTCGATACCTATCTCAAACAGTACTACCTGATCTGGGGAGTCCTCGTGGGGTTGGTCCTCTTTTCCAAAAACCTGATTCGCTCCAAGGTAGGCAGGGCCTTTCTGGCCGTGGCAGCTAGTGAAGATGCCGCCTCTACCGTGGGGATTAAGGTAGCTCAGGTCAAGCTGGGGGCCTTTGTAGTTGGAGCAGCCTTTGCTGGTTTTGGGGGGAGCCTTTTCGCCTGTGTCATGTCAACGGCTAATCCCGAGGCCTTCGGCCTGAACCTCTCCGTTCTCATCATTATGATGGTTATTTTGGGAGGGATGGGCAACCTCTACGGCCCC
>CAYFXP010000040.1:0-4935 GCA_964346935.1 uncultured Syntrophobacterales bacterium | reverse complement strand
TCGGGAAATTGCCCTAATGGTATCGATTTCTCCCGCACTTACTGCCCTGGGCCAAAAGTCGAATACATTTGACCAGATTTCAATCCGTTGAAACCCATTTTCCACCGCAAATTGCATTGCCTGTTGATAATTCTTCTTCAAAAAAAGGGAATACGTGGATAAGCCTAGCTTGGGCATAGTCGTTTGAGAAATGAAGATGATTTATTTAAGGGCAAAGGGAAAAGGTGTTGGAGCCTTTATCTGCATCGTTAGAATCTTAATATGCTGGTCTTTCTTGCTCCTTAAGGTTTTTTCATTTTAGTGATTTAATCCCTTTTATTTCTTTCTTGGTAACGTCAATTATATATAACCCAGCTTGGTAGTCAACCAATTGTTATGCCCGGGGATGAACCGCAGTTTAAGGCAACCCTGAGTCTTAGGTTTTTTCGCCCTAACCTCCCTAGAAGCGGTATGGATGATCTTCTCCGGTTTGGATACAATTTAAGGACAATGTGGGGCCTAGGATAGGTTGTCCCTTGATAAGCATACGAGACTGGTTGGGGAACAATAGATGGCAATCTTAGGTTTCAGCAGCAGCCCGATAAAAGGTGGCAATGTGGAGAGGATGGTCCAAGCCCTGCTGGAAAAAAGCGGGAAGACAACGGAGTTCGTCAACCTCCCTGAGTTGTCCTACGGACCCTGCAGGGCTTGCGCTCATCTCTGCGCAGGAGATAACCTGTGCGACCTCGAAGATGACCTAAAACCCCTCTATTCGAGGATAGCGGCAACAGAGGCGCTCGTTCTCGGAACCCCCTCCTGGCATCATAACATGAATATTTTTATGGCGGCCTTCCTTGAAAGGCTATGGGCCTTCAGGCATATGAGGTTTCCATTAGAGGGAAAGCCCTTTGCCCTAGTTTCTTCGGGCGGATTAAGTGCCCCTGATAAGGCGATAGAGGCGGTGAAGCTTCGGATGATCGCTTATAGGGCGAAGTTTATCGGGGGCGTGGGTTTTGTTTCGAAAATCCTTCCATGCTTCAAGTGCGGATATGGCCTTACGTGCAAGGTGGGACGTCTCTATCAGGTGTATGGCGAAGAGGGGCAAAAGAACCTGAGGATCACCAAGGACCTTTTTCAGAAGTGGGAGGATTCACCTGAGACGGTGGCAAAGATTAAAGAACTTGGCGAGAAATTGGCGGCTCTTTAAAATCAAAAGCCCGAGGGGATAATCCGTTCCCTCCAAATATCAGTTGCTATCAGTCCGCTGAGGGTAGATTTTTGTTATCTGGAGATTTACAAATTACCATTTGGTGTGATAGGAAGACTACGAAGAGGTATTTAAGGAGAAAACGTTTCTTAACGTTTCTTAAGGAGGTATAAAAGTGATATTCAGGAAAGAACAAGAGGTGATCGATCTAATCCTAAAACACGTGGATACAGCAGAGGAGTGCCTGAGAACGGCCCTGGAAACCATTGAGACTTACCTGAAGGGCGATATACCCAAGGCAAAGTCTCTGGCACTCAAGGTGGATAGTATTGAAACAGAAAACGATCAGATCCGATACGATATCCGGGATAAGCTTTACTCAGGAGCTTATTTGCCCATCATCCGGGGGGATATTCATAATGTGGTGGAGAGGATCGATAAAGTATGTGATGCCGCCGAGGCCAGTTGCGATTTCTTTCTGGATCAGCGGCCCGAGATCCCGGAGGGTTTGAAACCCCAATTCCTTCAGGTGGCCCGAGAATCCTTCGGCATTATTGTTCCCCTTAGGGAAGCCCTGGAGAACTACCTGGGGGAAAGGGGCAAGGTTAAGGTGATAAGGGAAAAAGCAAAACAAGTGGGCATCAAGGAGTCGGATGTCGATAAGCTCGAGTGGGACCTGACGCGGGACATCTTTACCTCTCCCCTTGAGTGGGGCCACAAGGTCCATATAAGACAGTCCCTTGAAACTATCGTGGAGATATCCGACAGGGCAGAGGACGCCGTGGATCAGCTGGAACTCGCCGTCATAAAATCTCGGGTCTAGAAAAAAGCGGGTTGAGTAGAGCAACATACCGGATACAGTTTCATGCCAGCCAGGAGTCTCAATATCCATTCCTTTTTAAGGAAAATCCCGTTCCTCCTTTGACTGGTCGTGGTATTTTCTCAGAGCATCTGGCTTGCCTTTTTCAGGGGAGATCCATATAATTAGAGTTAAAAACATAGGTTGTGGAAAATTCACAGCAATCGATCGACAACCTTACCACGTCTTTTACGCTTCCTGCGTCATCCAAAAGTTTTAAAATTCCAAAAGACCAAAAACGTTGTCAGATATTGCCGAAGCAATAGATTTATAAGTTCGTTTTTGGAATGATTACTTAGGAATAGACGGGGGTCAACCCTTATGGAAAAAGAGCTCATCTTTGGCCTAACTGGGGGACTGGGACTCTTTTTTATCGGGATGAGATTTATGTCCGAAGGACTCCAGAAGGCCGCTGGGGACAGGCTAAGGAAGATCCTGGAGACCCTCACCAACAATCGAGTGGTGGGCGCCTTTGCGGGGCTTGCCGTCACTTCCATTATCCAGAGCAGTAGCGCCACCACCGTAATGGCCGTCAGCTTTGTTAATGCTGGCCTTATGACCTTGAATCAGGCCATTGGAATTGTTCTCGGGGCTAACGTAGGCACTACAGTCACTGCGCAGATCATCGCTTTCAAGATCCATCACTACGCCCTACCAGCCATCGGGTTGGGGGTTGGATTGCGGCTCTTTGCCAAAGGCGACAGATGGAGGTTTATTGGGGAGGTTATCATGGGGTTCGGGATGCTCTTTTACGGCCTTGCCCTTATGAAAGGAGCCATGGAACCCCTGAAAGAATCGCCAGTAGTGAGAGAATTCTTCGTCAAGTTCGACAGAAATCCCCTGTTCGGAGTCCTCGCCGGGACTATATTAACCATGATGATGCAGAGCAGTAGCGTCACCATTGGAATAACCATGACGTTGGCAGCATCGGGGCTCCTCTCCTTTTACGGGGCTGTGGCCTTGGGCCTGGGTGGCAATATCGGAACTACAATAACCGCTCAGTTGGCCAGCATTGGTACTAATACCTCTGCCCGGCGAGCCGCGCAGGTTCACACCCTTTTTAACGTGATAGGAGTGATTTACATCTTATTGCTCTTGCCCTATTTTATCACATTGGTCGACTGGCTAACACCTGGAGCTCCTGACTTTATCATCAACACAGCGGCGCAAGCCAAGAGGTTTGGAATGGAATTGGGGGACAAGCCTTACATTCCGCGCCATATTGCGAATGCTCATACTTTCTTCAATGTGGTCAACACCTTGGTCTTTTTGCCCCTTTTGGGGGTGTTGGCCAGGGTATCGAGCTGGATAATCCCACAGCGGAGGGAGGAAGAGGAGTTCCATCTCGTATTTCTCGATACAAAGTTTTTGGACTCCCCACCTTTGGCCATCGAGCAGGCCAGGAGCGAGACGGTGAGGATGGGAGAGGTTTCGTTGACCATGGTCGATGGGGTCATGGAGGCCTTTTTCGCTAACACTACCAAGGGCCTTGATCTGGTGAGGAGGAGGGAGGACATAGTGGACCTCTTGCAGCGGGAGATCATTTCCTTTCTGGTCAGGACATCGCAGAGTCCCCTGTCACCAGATAACTCCAAGGAAATCAACTCCATCATTCATATGGTGAACAACATCGAGAGGGTCGGCGACCATACGGAGAACCTTTGTAACCTCGTGGAGAGAAAGGTTAGATCGAAACTTCCGTTTACTGAGATGGCCACCGAGGACATCAGGGAAATCTACTCGGTGAGTAGGGAATTCCTCGTATCGGTGATCAACGGGGTAAGAGAGAAAAACCATTATATCAAACCCGAGGCGGATGCCCTTGAAAGGAGAATCAACCACCTAGAAGACACCATGCGTGCGGGACATATAGAGAGGCTCAACAACGGGATATGTAAGGTTGACCCCGGCCTTGTTTTCATAGACATGCTCACCAGCTTTGAGAAGATAGGGGATCACTGTTTCAACATCGCAGAAGCTGTGGCTGGGATAAAGTAAGCGACCAAAATATTGCAAAATGGTCCTATGGTCTATGATCCGAAAGTTAATGCGGGTATTCGCCTAATGATCGATACCCAAAAGATCTGCCAATCCGCAGAGATCATCCAGTATCCATTCTGTCCCTTCATCCAGTAAGGTTTGACGATTTGCCCATCCGCTGAGAATCCAGCAATAGACATTTCCGCATTCTAGAACCATTGGAAATCAGAAAAACTTGACTTTATCCTCAGGTTTCACTACGAAAAAAAAGGATCTTCTTAATCCAGAATTAGCTCGAAGGCAGATTATACCTTCGCCCCTCCATTTATCAGCCCCACAGCGGGCGAAAACGTATGGTCCATGCCTGGGACGCTATTTAGGGAACCTAGAGTGCAGTAGTCTATGCGTCAGATCATGATGAATGGATTCCTCAGATAGGATGAGCCGCATTCATATCATCAATAGCGAGAGAATCAAAGGGTGGTACAGGAAGCACTTCTCCTTCATCAACCTCATCGCATTAATTATTTTCCTCTATCTGTTTTTTTTCAGCCTGGAGTTGATGGGATCTTCACTGAAGATGTTCGGCAAGGAATTCGCCAAATCGCTCATTCAAACGACGAGCAATCCCATTGTTGGCCTTTTTATCGGAATTTTGTCGACATCGATTATCCAGTCTTCGTCTTCCACCACCTCTATCGTGGTAGGCATGGTCGCTGGTGGCGTCTTGGAAACCTCATCCGCCATTCCTATAATCATGGGGGCTAATATAGGCACCTCGGTTACCAATACCCTGGCATCCCTCCCGCAGATCAATCGCAGCAGTGAATTCAACCGAGCATTTTCCGCCGCCACCGTTCATGATTTCTTCAATGTGCTCGCGGTCTTAGTTTTATTTCCCATTCAGATA
>CAYFXP010000039.1:0-2972 GCA_964346935.1 uncultured Syntrophobacterales bacterium | reverse complement strand
CTGGGAAGCTTTCCAGAAGGCAATAAGAGGTGATGACTAATCTGCTTACAATGTTGGGTGGGAAGCGAAAAGTATCGATTTGCGTTTCTATTAATTACAGTCCCTCTATCCAACAGCCTTAATTCGAGGGTAGATATTCTTCAGTCACAGAATTTCTGAGAACATTCATAACTCTCTTTAATTGTCCAGTTTGTAGGTTTATTTGGGCCGTTATCCCACCACACCGATCCCAATAATCCCCACTGCTGCCCCGATGATCCCTCCTATTGGTACGTCCAAGAGATAGAGCCCAATGCCCGCGGCGCCCACGAGGTTCGGCGGTTATTCTGGGAAGCCCTCAATAAGGGTTAAGGAAGAGCGAATAACTCGCGGTACCAGCTAATGCACGTGGCTACACGTGAGCAAGTCTTATTCTTCATGGTCTCCCGAAACGCAGTTAGTTAAGAACTAACCTTCCCCCCTACCTTCGCACCGGCTATTTAAACAATTACCCCATCGTGTTTCGGGAAAATATTCTCTTGACAATATGCTTAAGAAAGCATATATGAAGGTCCTGGATTCAACCCCTGATGGAGGGAATTTGTCGTGGAGATGAAAGCGAAGTTCTGGATTGAGAACAGAGGCGAGGTGGTCCTCGGCTCAGGGAAGGCCGCTCTTTTGCATGCGGTACATCAAAATGGCTCAATTCAGAGGGCTGCTGAGGAGTTCGGCATGTCATACAGGCACGCCTGGGGAATTATCAAGAAAATGGAGCAGAGGGCCGGGTTTAGGCTTGTGGAACTCCGGGCTGGCGGCGGGAAAGGGAAGGGCGCTAAATTGACAACTCATGGAAAGGATTTTCTAGAGAAATTTACCCTTCTCGAAGAGACGCTGAGGAAGTTAACGATTGAGAAGTTCAGAGAGATCTTTCAGCAAACAGTTTTTTCATAGCTATGTTCCGGAAATACACTTGGGGGAATGATGAAGGTCGGCGAATTCGAATTTAACCTGAGGGAATTAGCTGGATCCATGGGCGACTTCGGCACGCTCTTCCCGCTGGCCATCGGGTATATGGTTATATGTGGTCTCAATCCAGCAGGCCTTCTGATAATGATGGGGCTGGCAAACATCGTCACGGGCCTCCTTTACCGACTTCCCATGCCCATTGAGCCCATGAAACTCCTCGCCGTAGTTGCCATAGCCCAGCAATGGTCTCCATCGATGGTGTATGCTTCCGGATTCGGCATGGGCGTTATCTGGCTTCTTTTCGGGGTGACTGGGCTCATGGGATGGGTCGCGAGAGTTACCCCTAACTCCGTTATTCGAGGCATTCAGGCCACCCTTGGCGTCCTCCTCGCGGTCGAGGCGGTCAAGATGATTTCGACCTGGTGGGTGCTAGGAATCGTCTCCATTCTGGTAGTGCTGGTCCTGCGGCAGAATCGTTACGCGCCTGCTGCTGTCGTGCTGATGGCCCTCGGTATGGTTATTATGCTGATCAAAGGACAACTCCATCAGGCCGGTTTCCCCAGCGTCGTCCTTCCACCCCTTACGGGTTTTCGTCTTGGGGAAATCTGGCAGACGCTCTTATTTGCGGGTTTTGCCCAGATTCCCCTTACGGCCACCAATGCTGTCATAGCGACTTCCGCCCTCATCAAGATATACTGGCCTGAAAAGCCGGTAAGCGAAAGGCGACTCTCCCTCAACATGGGAATCATGAACGCAATCCTTCCCTTCTTGGGTGGAATGCCATTGTGTCATGGTGCGGGTGGTTTGGCCGGCCAATATTACTTCGGTGCGCGAACAGGGGGTACGAACATCATAGAGGGCTTGATCGAGATCTCCCTGGGGTTGTTCTTAGCCACTTCCATTGCCGGGCTGTTAGCCGTTTTTCCCACGGCTATCATTGGAGCTATGATGTTTCTTGTTGGAATAGAACTCACCAAATTCGCTAAGGATATCCGCCTGAATAAGGACCTGATCCCCATGGGAGCTACTTTGTCAGTATCACTTGCCACGAATATGGCCTACGGGTTTCTCGTAGGGGTTTCGCTCTACCATGTGATCCGGCTTATTTTTAGGAGGAAAGGTTATTGTAAGTGTCACACCAAAGCGGTCGGCTATACATAATACGTAATTGAGAGTCCAGATTTGGAGAATTTGCGTGTTTGAGTTGGAAGTCGATAAGGACAAGACAACGACTTGACGTTGTCAAAAAGAGGAAAAGAGCATCACCCCAAATGAAATATCCAAATCCCCTATCAAGAAAAGAAAACGCTCCTCAGCGGGAGGGCATCCCATCAGTAGGAGGGAAAAGAGACTTTATTTCTTCCGCCTACGCTTGGTTGATGCCTTATTTACTTGGAGGGCACAATTATCAAATCGATCCGGCGGTTGATAGCCCGCCCTTTTGCCGTGGCATTGGATGCCAAAGGTCGTTTGGATCCGTAACCCACGGCGACAATCCTTTCAGGGGTTAGAGTCCCATTGGCCACGAAGTACGCGCGAACGGCTTCCGCTCGCTGCTGAGATAAATATTCATTCAGCTCATTTGACCCCGTGCTATCCGTGTGCCCCTCAATTATGACGTTCGGTTCCCCAAACGTACGAACAGCTCGTTGCACCTTACTGAGCAGCGCGTAATTGCTTGGCATGATGAAATGCTTGCCAACGGGAAACTGAACGGCCTTCAAACGGATTACCAACCGATCTGCCTGTTTATAAACTTCTGCCTCATCCGGATTGAAGTAACCTTGAACGGTATTGAACAATTGATTAAACCGCTTTTCTGCCGCCAAGCGTTCTTTTTTAGCTTGTTCCTCACGGGTCCGTCCGTGCAAGGAGGCCATCTGTTCACTCATGGCCTCGATGTCTGCCTGCTGGGATTTGACCTTAGAGACCATGAATTGACGATCTTCCTGCAACGCCGCAATCGAGCCAAGTATATTCTCGAGCTGCGTTTCAAAACTCCGATCACGCATGTCGGGTGCAGAGAG
>CAYFXP010000038.1:0-4019 GCA_964346935.1 uncultured Syntrophobacterales bacterium | reverse complement strand
TCATTGAGCCTTCCCGAAACCCCCGGAAACGCGGAAGTATCGGTGTGGGGCAAGAACATAGCTGCTATGAACTCGCTCATAAAGGTCGGGTTGTTGCTCAGCTCGAGGTTGGTCATCATATGGGCGATCCGTTCCGTTTCCCTCAACAGGTCCTTGGAAAAGGACAGAAGCCTCGCCCCGAGGAGCGATCCATTTCCCACAAAGAGGTATTTATCGGTATCAACTTCGGGGAGGAGTCCGATGGAGATGGCCTTGTCCAGATCTATGTAGTGGCCGAACCCCCCCGCGATGAGCAACTGATCCACGTCCTGAAACCGTAACCCCACGCTATCCAGGAGAATCTTACACCCAGCGTATATAGCCGCCTTGGTCCGAATGAGGTTTTCGATATCGATCTCCGTCAGGACGATATCCTCCTTGATTCCGGTCTCCTCCTTCCGGGCCAGCACGTACTCATACCCGTCCCTTCCCTCCCTTACCCTCTCGGTATCGAGGTCCTGCTTGAATTTTCCATTCTGGTCAACGATCCCACCCTGAAAGAGCTCCGCTACGGTGTCGATGAGCCCTGAACCGCATATCCCGATGGGCTTCGCCTTTCCAATGGTCAAGAGCATGGGCTCGAAGGTGTTCGGGTTAATGCTCACCCGTTCGATGGCCCCCCTGGTGGCTCGGGTTCCGAATTTTATCCCGGCACCCTCGAATGCCGGCCCAGCGGAGCACGAAGCGCTCATCAGCCAGTCCTTATTTCCCAGAACGATCTCCCCATTAGTGCCGATATCCATATAGAGGGTGAGGGCGTCCCGCTGAAAGACCCCGGAACCCAAAATCCCCGAAACGATATCACCGCCCATGTAGCTCGCCACCATAGGAAAGATGTAGATGTGGACGTGATCCCCCAGATTGATCCCCAGATGAACGGCCCTCACGGGCGGGATAAAATTTGCGGTGGGAACATACGGATCCTCCCGGATGTACTTGGGATTGAGCCCCAAGAAGAGATGCGTCATGGTTGTATTTCCGGCAATGACAAGATGGGAGACCAAATCCCTCTTGATCCCGCTCATCCGCAAAAGATCCTCGATGATCCCGTTGATGGTGGACACAATCGCTTCCTGGAGCCTCTGCAACCCTCCGCGCCTCTGGGAATAGACGATCCTGCTTATCACATCCTCGCCGTAGCTGGTCTGGCCGTTATAATCGGAGGCCTCCGCCAAGGTGAAGGTACCCGTCCCATTGGGAAAACCACATACCTCGGCCCTGTTCAGATTGAGAAGCTGCCCGAAGACCGTCGTGGTGCCCAGATCGATCACAATGGAGTAGTTGTCGCAAGCCACGTCCCCCGGTTCCACGTTGATGAGCTTATATCCCTTCCGGGTGAGGACCAGGGTAACCGTTACCTTCCAGTTCGCCCCCCTCAGGAGACGGCTCAGCTTCATAATGACCCGGAAGTCCGCCGATATTCCCTTGATACCATATTCCTTGTAGAGGGCGTTTACGAGCCTGGTCAGATCGCTCACATTGTCATCCAAGCTCGGGGGATCAAGCTCCACGTACCGCTTGAAGACGGCGGGATCGACCTCCCAGCCCTCAACCAGTTGGTCGATATCCCGGGCAGAAAGGAGGTACCTTCCCTCGCGTTTCAGCTTAAGTACCGATGCGTCGACCTGGGATTCGAGGGGAATCTCCACCTCCAGGTCGCTCAGGCACGAGGTGTTACAAGCGAGGCGGTACCCCTTATCGAACTCCCGCTTGTAGAGCTTTGGGTTTTGGGGAGAACGCGTCTTACCCTGGACTATCTTAACCTTGCACTTACCACATGTGCCGCTTCCGCCACAGGAGGCGTTGATATGGACTCCTGCCGCTATGGCAGCTTCTAGGATATTTTCCTCCCTTTCAACCTCTACCTTCCTTCCGCTCGGACGAAAGGTGATGGTGCATTTAGACATAATAATCCTTCAGGTAATCAATACATTATATCCAAATGCCCCCCACCGTCTCAACGGCAATCTATATGCCCACCTTCCGCTCATTCGGTTTCCTCCATTTCTTCTCCATACCATTTCAGAGGGGAAACAAGAGAAGTCCTGGTGATTAGTATTGATCTTCTTAGGGAAAAATTATACCTTGCGGATTGACATGTGACAATTAGCACAAACTCCCTTTTTTTGTCAAGGCAAAAAAATGGAAATATCCCGTTGGGTCAACATGAACCCTCAGCCATGGTTAACTATCTTTTCTTTTACAATTAAAGAATACCCCCGTTTTCATCTGATTGTTTCCCGTCTTTTCCTCAATCGGGCCCTTTTCCAGTGATCTATCCGTTCTTTACCATGAGGCTTTTCAGGATAGTCGGACAGCCCAATCAGACTTCCGATCCTCTAAGACCATGACCCCACATCGGGGCAAATCTTCGACGATCTCCAACCCGATGGTGCCATGACCGGCCATCACCGCGGGATTACTAAAGGCATGGATGAACAAGCCCCCCATCCCTTCGTAGCTGCGTGATCGGAGGATATGCAACCAATCCTCGAAAGGCGCGGAAACAACGGGAGCACCCAAGCGTTGGATTGCGGGGATCTTTGTCTCTAGCGCACTTTCAGGAACAACGACCGTGCATTTCATTCCCAGTTGACGAGCGCACCAAGCAACCCCTTGTGCCATATTCCCCGCACTGGCAGCCCAAATGCCTTTCTGCAACTGTTCCTTTTTTGCCCACTGCATCGTGCATTGCGTTGCCTGTGCCACACAGCTTAGAAAATCCGACGGCTTGCAGGTTCTCCAGTTTCATAAAGATCTCTTCCGCCGTGTCATCAACGGTCAGGGGTACAAGCGGGCAACGAAGCACTGTGTCAGTGAGCCGTCCTCAGGCTTCGCGAATCGCCCTCAAGGGGATGGGTTCGAGGGCAGGCATTTTCCTGCCTCTGGAAGCAATCCACCTAGCACACCAAGATGGGGGCAACCAGACCTCGCTTCGGTACTATCGAATGGTTTGTGCGGAAGCAGGATATGGGATAGATGTTCAAATCACAGCAAGAATGGTAGTAACGAGAGAAATTAAGGGGGGGCAGCCCTTGAAGGGCTGCCCCCCCTTTTCGATGAGAAAGCTAAAAGATACTCAAATCATAAATGATTTGACTAGCCTTAAAACAAGCCTTTGATCTTTCCTGTTTTTAGGTCAACATCCACGGGCAAGAAAGCTGGCTTCGTAGGAAGTCCGGGCATGGTGGGGAATACACCACAGAGAGGATAATAGAAGCCTGCTCCCACCGAAGCCCGAATGTCGCGAATCGGGAGCTTGTAATTTCGGGGCACGCCAAGCATGTTAAGGTCATGGGCAAGCGAGAGGTGTGTCTTTGCCATATTGACTGTGAGTCGCTTGCCATCGGCTCGGAAATCGATCTGTTCAAACAGCTTTAGCCTTGTTTGTGCTTCAGGTGCCCATTCTGTTCCGTCGGCTCCAAAAATCTTCGTGGCGAAAAGCTCTATCTTCTCCCTTACAGGAGTATCATCGTCATAGAGTAACTGGGGCTTTTTCGGGGTCTTAAGGGCTTTAAGGACCTCATCAGCCAGCTCCATTGCCCCCTCCCCACCTTTAGCCCAATTTTCACAGGGTGCTGCCCCAACAGCTCCAGCATCTAAAGCCTTCTTCCGCACCAGCTCTACCTCTTTGTCAGTGTCGGAGGTAAACCTATTAATAGCCACCACAACGGGGACGCCAGTATTCCTTGCAATCTCTATATTTCGAGCCAAGTTCTCGCAGCCCTTCTCTATAGCGGGCAGGTTTTCCGTCTCCGCTGCCTCTTTAACCTGGGAATATGCCATTCCAGGACGCAGATGGAAGGCACCGCCATGTTGCTTTAAGGCTCGAACTGTAGCGACAATAACGCAGCAATCAGGCCAGATGTCATATCCCGCCCACTTTGCCTCACGGCAGACGACTTCACAGAACTTAATGTAGCCGCATTCAACGCCGAATCCATTCTCGGTGACCATGTAATCGGCAAGCTTAAGGGCAA
>CAYFXP010000037.1:0-2118 GCA_964346935.1 uncultured Syntrophobacterales bacterium | reverse complement strand
TAATCCCCGAATGGATGGGAAGGCTGGCTGCTGGCCCACCCAGTGCGGACCATCCACTTACCCGGTTTCCTCTGGGTGAGGTCATCTGAGGCCATAATGGCATAGATCGCGGGGATCTTCTTCGCGTCCGCATAAGGCATAAGGGCGTAACCCGATGAAGCCATAAGGCCCCCGATGACGACATGGACACGGTCTTTTTCCACCAGTTTTCTCACCTTGGTCAGCGCGACGGCGGGCTTGGCCTCAGAATCCTCGGAAATGAGCTCAATCTTACGGCCTGCACCTTTCCAGCCTTGCTCGGTGAGAAACACCTGCAGACCCGAAAGCATGTCCCTTCCCGTCTGAGCCGCATGCCCGGTCAGCGGCGCGAAAAAGCCGATCTTGATCGGTTTCTTCTCCGCCACAGCTGGGCTGGGCATGGCAGCGATGCCCACCACCAACGCTCCGATGACTGCGAATAGCAATACTTTCTTCATAGTTTTCCTCCTTTCTCAATTGTTCATTCAACAGAAACGCTTTGGATATGCCTCAGATCCTATTCACTATCACCCCCCTTCGCCAGTCGTTTTCCCAATTCCATGACGCCCCCAGGGGCGTACAGAATGGCCAGTATATAGATTGCTCCTATGATCAAGAGCCATCTGTGGGTGTAGGCGCTGATGAAGTTCTTCAGAAACACCATGATCCCCGCCCCTAACGCGGGGCCAACCAACGTGCCGGGACCTCCCAGGATGACCATGAGAAACGCCTCGAAGGAGGCGGTCAGTTCTGCATCCATGGGACTCACAAAACCGTTGTAGTAAGCCCAAAGGATTCCCGATATCCCGCTGAAGGCCCCAGCCACGACATACGCCAGGTATTTGTGGAGCCAGGTGTTGTACCCGAGAATACGCATGCGCGATTCGCTCTCGCGGATTCCCATAAGGCTCTGGCCGAACGGTGAACGGATGAAGATATATAAGAGAAACAGTACAATGAGAAAAACGATGAGGACGAGGTAATAGAAAAAGACCGGATCTTCGAGGGAAATCGGAATTCCAAGATCGGGTCTGGGAATACCGGCAATTCCGTTATCGCCTCCGGTCATGGTCACCCATCTGAAGGCAAGCCCCCAGATCACCATACCCAGTGCCAAGGTTATCATGAGGAAGTAAACCCCTCCTGAATGTGCCACCAGAAGGCCGAATATAGCGGCTATTGCAACCGCAAGGAAGAAAGCGGTGGAAACACAGCCCATGAAGCCGACCTGATAGCGGACACTCAATATGGCTATCGCATATGCCGACGCACCGAAAAAGGCTGCATGGCCAAAGGAGGGAAGCCCCGTGTATCCCATGAGAACGTCCAGGCTTATGGCCATTATGCCGAATATGAGCATTTGCGTCAGGATGGTCAGCCAATACGACGGGAGAACCGGCGGAAGAATCACCAGGAGGATGAAAGCCCCGATAGCCCCCGATATCCTGAGCCTGGACTCTGTCATCACCCTCATACTACATATCCTCATTTTCTGCCGAATAACCCCGTTGGCTTGATGGCGAGCACAATGGCCATAGGGAGGAAGAGGGTGAAGTAGGAAAGATCGGGAACCAGGGCCTTACCGAAGTTATCGACCAATCCCACCAGGATACTCCCTACGGCTGCTCCCGTGAGGCTTCCCATTCCCCCCACGATCACGACGACGAAGGCCAGCGGTAAGATCTCAAAATCGGCCCCGGCATACACCCCGAAGAAAGGGGCACCGATGACGCCCCCGGCAGCAGCCAGGAAGGCGCCAAGCCCGAACATGAGGGCGGAAACCAGGGACACGTTGATACCGATTCCCCTGGCCATTTCATTGTCGTCCACGGTTGCACGGAGCTTTGCCCCGAAGGAGGTTTTCTCATTGAACACCCACAGCCCAATGGCGACAGCGATGGAAAGCAAGATCACAAATAATCGATAAAGAGGGAATATGATTTCTCCCATATGGAGGGAGCCCTGAAGGAACTTCGGGGCAGGAAAGGTTAGGGGGTCTCCTCCCCAGATCAAGAGGGCCAGATCCCTGAAAATGAGGGCAAAGCCCATGGTCATCAGGACCTGCGGAAAATGCTCGAAATATCTCCGGAGAAAGAAACG
>CAYFXP010000036.1:0-4913 GCA_964346935.1 uncultured Syntrophobacterales bacterium | reverse complement strand
CGTCGAGGCCCAGTTTGTATCGCCCAAAGCTCTCTCCCATGTCGCAATTCAGATCAACCGCCGTCTTTTTCATGATCCTCTTCTCCTTCCTGGCCATGTTGCGCCCGAGACCATCCTCCCTACAGGTATTGTGGAAGAACCCGAACGTGATACCCGTGGCGGATTCTGCGGCCCAGCACGAGGTCTTCCATCTCGAAATCGAATCGTTCGCCGTAGACCAAACCCATCTTAGTCGCTATCGTTCCCGAAAACAACACCAATCCATCGGTGGAAAGGCCGTCATCCTTGGGTAACTCCTTCAGCAATGTTTCCGCATCCAAGATGGTTGCCAGGGCATCCTCCTGGTATAACATTCGCTCCCCACCACGGGTTGTCCACGAGCGAATAACGATCCGGTCCCAATGGTCCTTGACCTCGGCGTAAGGCCAAACCAGAGGCGCCATTATCTTGGCATACATCTGCTTTGAAGCGGGAATTGAGAATTTCTCGAATCCACGGTCGGTTTGGTCACTGCCGACTCCGATGTAGGTCCGAGTCTCCCCCTGGAGCACGACGTACTCCACCTCCCCCGAAGATTCCTCGCTTATGACGTCCGTGGTATCCGACGTGGTGACTAGATAGGGAGAGAAATTCATGTAAATCGGCGTTCTCGTGGGCGCGGGAACTCCGTGCTGGCCCAACTCATCGATATGCATCCGCAAAGCCTCCTTGTTCTTCCCGACCCACCCCGCGCAGATGAGCCGCCACACTGGGAATATCAATTCTTGTTTTTCCGTTATTGACTCCACGACTAAATTCAGCTTTATATGATTCATGCTACAGCTCTCCGGAAAAAGGGATACATGGTCTCCTGATCCTTTTCAGGGATTTCCCCCTATATAACAGACCAAATCCCATGTTGCAATAGTATTGGGTCCGGAGTTTCCTGACTTTTTGGGGAAGGCGGTTGTGAACGGGCAAGATTTAGACATCTGGGAATTCGGAAAAGGAGCTCTGAGCGCGAATTATATTTTTTCGACAACCACTCCCGACCGACCCGAGCGGCTGCAAACCGGGTTTTGGGTTGAAGATGGCGTAAACGCTGGAAGGGTCGAAAAAATATGTTTGAGCAGCGATGAGCGACTTTTCCGGATCTCTCGGGTCACTCCGGGAGTATTGGAGGGAAGAAATAAGCGGGTTCACCGTTGAAAAGCATTAAAACTCAGGAAACTCCGGTATTGGGTTTTCAACCTTCTGAGAAAATGTATAAGAACATTAGATTCCGTAAAAAACCTGCCAGAAGGAGCATACTATGAAGAAATCCACGGATTATCAGAAGATCTTGGAAAGAATCACGGAGGAGCAGGTCTTAGCGCTTGAACAGGCTACAATTAGAATCCCCAGTCCATCCTTCAAAGAACATGAGTTGGCTGACTACCTCGCAAGCTACATGTCTGATATGGAATTAGAGGTTGAAATGATGGAAGTTCAACACTTGATTGAGCCAGACAAAAAGAGCAGACAGCCCATTGGTCGCTTGGAAGGTATGGGCCAAGGTCCCAGCTTGATGCTAAACGGGCACATGGATCCCGGCGTTGAGATGGGGGGGTGGACGGTTGACCCCTATGGGGCGAAGTTCGAGGATGGTTGGATATGGGGAATGGGAGCCCATGACGACAAAGGGGGTGTAGTTGCGGCTATATGTGCGGTTGAGGCGATAAAGCGCTCTGGAGTTAACTTGAAAGGCGACATAGTTGTCTGCCCGGTGGTAGCCCATAAGTATGGCGGAGCTGGAACGAGGGCGTTAGTAAAAAAGGGGGTGCTTGCGGATTACTGCATAAACATGGAGCATTCGGCCAACACCATTGCCAATGTCTGTGTGGGCATAGTTATGATCAGAATTAAGACGACAACCCCGGATCTATTTTTCAGGTATAGTGCGGAGGCGAAGGCAAAGTACTTCAATGCCATTGAACAACAGTGTGAAATCATACGGAGGATAGGAACGAGTCTTGAACCCCTGCCACCGGGCGGCTGGCTACGATTTACTCCACATCCGGAGCTGCCGGGATTCCCTACCCTTACCTTTGACACGATTCATAAAGAGCACTACTACCACCCATCTTATACGAGGATGTCCACAAGGGAATGCGAGATGTGTTTCCAGATTAGAACGGTTCCGGGGCAGTCCCTGGAGAATATCGGGGCCGATGTAAAGCGGCTTCTGGAAGGGATCAAGGCCGAGCGACCAAACCTCCAGTATGAGCTCACTATACCGGCCAGTGGTGAAGACGACCCCTGGTATATGGAGCCCATGGACGTGCCAAAAGATCATCCCCTGGTTGATGCTCTCGCCGAGGGCCAACGGATCGCTTCGAACAGTGAACCTATCATAGGAGGGGGCCTGCGTATTGGCAATGTGGGGGATGGGAATATCTTATCAGCTTTGGGCATCCCCGCAGTTCAATACGGCCCAGGGGACATACGGATCTACAAGGAGTGGCCTACACCCGATGAACGGGTGAAGTTAGACGAATTGGTCATCGCTGCGAGGGCCGTTGCCTATGCTGCATGCCGCATCTGTGGTTAGAGGATAAGGAGATATCCTAGTGGAAAGATCAGGCCAATCGGTTCTACAGGATGGGATTGTATTCATCCGGGAAACTTGTATCCCCTATATATATTTATACAGTCTCTCAAAATCGATGCGGCAGCTGCCTTAAGATCTGAAGCGCCACCAACCATGGTTAAATCACCTAACGTATCCGACATATACCTAACGGCCTTGTTTGCACCTTCCACATTATAGAACGGATGGCTGCTGGATACTTTTTCAAGTTTAACTGACATTCTTAGTTCATTATTGATTTTCGAGGTTCTGCCGACAAGCCTGTACTTCTTCCTTTCCTTTTTCGCCCGATTAACATCATCCTGAGTTAAGCCGGTAATTCCGCTCACAGAGATATCTCCAAGGCTTTTATCTTCATTCATCAATACATTCGAGAGAATCAGAAGCTTTGAAGCGGTATCCCAACCCTCAACGTCAAGCCTCGGATCTGTTTCAGCTATGCCCAGTTCTTGGGCTTTTGCCAACGCCTCTTCATAGGCGACCTTATGATTTTCCATTTCGTTTATGATGAAATTTGTAGTACCGTTCAATACCCCTTCAATCGATACGATATTCGAACCCGCCATATCGATAATCCCGCCATTTATCGTTGGCAAGGCGCCACCACATGTACATCCAACGCCCAATTGAACATTATTTCTGCGGGCGAGTTTGTTAAGCTGCTTGTATGCCAGTAAAATAGGGCCTTTGTTTGATGTCACAACGTGCATGCCATGGCTAAGAGATTCCTTGATGTGCGTCATGCCTGGCTCGCCTGTATCCTTATTTGTGGGGGTCATCTCAATAACGAGATCTACATCCCTCTTTTCAAGGAGCCTGGCAAATGTTATATCCTCAGATCCCCCGCGTGGGTAGGAGAATGGAAGGGTTTTCGCCTTGGCAATTTCTACGAGATCTTCATGTGAAATTCCACTTCGCCGGTATATCCCGCCGCCAAGGTCGATGATATAGATTATCCTGGGGTCAATATCTTCACGTTCCAAATACGTTTTCCTATCCATCAGTAACCCAACAAATGCCCTCCCTACGCGACCAAAGCCAACAATTGCTATTCTCATATGGATTCTCTCTCCCCAGATTTACCCTAAGGCACCGTATCTTTTTAAACCATCTTCAACGAGCTTCCTTCCTTCCTCTTTCAGGGGTCGCAAAGGCCTTCTCGGCTTTCCGCCGTGATATCCCAGCATATCCATGGCTGCTTTCAGGGCCGGAATGCCCAACCTGGTCGTGACGAGTGCGTTAATTTCCAACATCTTCAGCTGCAACGCTTGGGCCTCATCTATCCTCCCGTTCTTAAAGAGCGAAAACAACTTACAGCAATCCTGCGGCAGTATGTTGGCGAGGGCCAAAGTCGCTCCTTTGGCGCCAATGGCTAATGCTGGAAACAGATAGCCGGCATTCCCGGGAAAAACCGCAAAATCCTCTTGTGTGTCCCTCACCAACTCGGACAGTTGGACGATGCTCCCCGATGTATCCTTGATGCCGACAATGTTCGGGTGCTGGGACAGCCTGGCAACTAATGATGAGGGTAGGTTGATGCCCGTATTGCCGGGCATGTTATACACAAAAACCGGGAGAGGAGACTCATTGGCGACATCTGTATAATGTCCATATAGTATTTCATCCTTCATGGCGGCTTTATAGTAGTGTGGAGGGAGCACCAAAACTGCATCCGCGCCTAATTCAGCAACTTCTCTGCTCAATTCAATTGTCTCCTGAGTGGATTCGCAGCTGGTGCCAACGATTACCTTCTTATCCTTATGAAAGTGTTCAATGACATCCCTCACTAAGGTCAGTTTCTCATCATTGGATAGAAAGACGAACTCACCATTGGAACCCAGTGCGACTATGCCAGCAAGGTCAGTGGTGCCCCACCTTTCCAGATTATGGTGCATCTTTTCATGGTCTATTTCCTCAGTATCGTTAAAGGGTGTTACTATGGGCGTGTAAATTCCCTCAAACATCGTTAACCCCCATTCAGTTAGAAAAACAATTTATGCAGTAAACAAACATACATTTCGTATGATGAACCTCCTGGAAGGGCAAACCTCCAACCTGACATGGCCTAAGATCCCTTAAGACTCATTGCAGTTATCGGCAATGTGGCGTTCCTCTTGGTTAGTACGGAGTATAGGAGCACGGTGACTGTATGTCAAGGTCCCATCTGACCGGAGTGTCCTCACTTTTAGGGGAGCACCGTTGTCCATGAACGAAATTTAGATAGCTGGAAATTCGGAAAAGGAGCTCTGAGCGCGAATGTATATTTTTCGACAACCACTCCTTGGTGACCCGAACGGCTGCAAAC
>CAYFXP010000035.1:0-2672 GCA_964346935.1 uncultured Syntrophobacterales bacterium | reverse complement strand
ATAGCCTTGGTATAGTGGGCATAGAGGGCACCCCCTATCCCCATGATCATGGAGCCGAAGATGAGCGACTGCATCTTGAACCTGAAGATGTCCTTGCCGCTCATGGCCGAGGCGATCTCATCCTCTCGTATTGCCCGGAGCACCCGGCCCCAGGGCGATCGAATGACCCGCTCGATGGAAAAGTAGATGACCACCATGATGACTAACACGATGATCAGGTAGATGTAATTGTAGTGTCTCGGTTCAACTAAGCCCTGAAGGGGTTGGGGGAGCCCCATCAAGCCGCGGGGGCCATTTGCCAACCAATGTTCGTTGTTGAAGATGAGGCGAAAGGTCTCGGCGATCCCGATGGTGGCAATGGCAAGGTAGTCCTCCCGGAGCCGAAGGGTTGGATATCCGATCAAATACGCGATGAACCCGCATACGAGGGCGGCCCCCAGGAGGCCGAGGACGAAGGGAAGGTTCAGGCCGAAGATCTGGTGGACATATTGGGCATACATCGGAGATACATCCTCTGGCCTTGGGGTTGTAATCATGGCCGAGGTGTACGCCCCGATGCAGAAGAAGCCCGCGATCCCGATGTTGAAGAGTCCCGTATATCCCCACTGGATATTCAACCCCAGGGCAAACACGGCAAAAATCCCCGCCATGATGGCCAGGGAAACCAGATAGGCGATGATCCCTCCGATCTCCATTACGAGCGTCTCCCTCCAAAGATCCCCTGAGGTCTCACCAGGAGGATTAGGATCATGACGATGAAGGCAACGGCGGGCTTATAAGTAGGCAGCAGGTAGGCGGTGGAAACCTGTTGCGCAACGCCCATGATCAAAGCCCCGATGAGAGCCCCGTACATATTGCCTATTCCTCCCAGGATCGTGGCGGCAAAGAGGGGTAGGAGAAAGTGCCAGCCCATTCCCGGATGTAATTGGACGTCGATGCCATAGAGGATACCCCCTGCAGCAGCGAGCGCTCCTCCAATACCCCATGTCCACATAATCACCCTTTCGGTGTCAATCCCGCTCACCCGGGCCAACTCCATGTTGTCGGCCGTGGCGCGCATGGCCTTTCCCATCTTGGTGCGTTGGAGAAAGAGGTAGAGGAGGACGACTAGGGATAAGACCGTTCCGAGGATCAGAATCTGGTCAGGCCTGATTTTGATCTCAAGGGGCAGCATGATGGCCGGCCGCAAAACTCCGGGACGGTAGAAGTGGTAATCAGCGCCCCACAGGATGATGACGATCATCCGAATGATAAAGGAAGCCCCGAGGGCGGACATGGCCATTATGACTGGGCCGCTCTGTTTTCGACGGAGGGGACGAAACAAGATACGATCAAGTAGGATGGAGGCCATGGCCATGCCGACCATGGCGATGGGAAAGGCGAGGGCCATCCGCCACCCAAAGGAAAGCGAGCCAAAGGTGGTATCCGGGATGCCAAGCCATGGGAAAAGGCCCGTGACCAGAAAGAGGGCGATATATGCCCCGGCCGTCAGCAGGTCGCCGTGGGCGAAGTTGGCGAACCTCAGGATTCCATACACCAGGGTGAGGCCGATGGCTCCCAGCGCGATGATGCTCCCGAGGACAATTCCGTAGACGATCAGTTCGGGCACCTTCAGCCTCCCAAGTAAAGCTTGCCGACCTCCTTGTTCTCCAAGATGGCCTTTCCCGTATCCTCGAATACCTTCCGCCCCGTGGCCAGGACATACCCGCGGTTGGAAATCTTCAGGGTTTCCCGGGCATTCTGTTCCACCACTATGATGGCGACGCCCGTCTTGTTGATGTCGACGATCTTCTCGAAGATCATTCCCACCAGCATTGGAGCCAAGCTGGCAGACGGTTCGTCCAGCAGCAACACCGTGGGGTCGAGCATCAACGCCCTCCCCATGGCAACCATCTGTCGCTGCCCGCCGGAGAGGCTGCCCACCTTCTGGTTTTTTCTATCCTTGAGGATGGGAAAGAGGTCGTACATCTCCTCGAGCCTATCGCGATAGTCGTCGGTTCTGACGAAGGCTCCCATCTCAAGGTTCTCTTGAATGGTGAGGGAGGGAAAGACGTTGTTAACCTGGGGAACGTAACTCATTCCCTTGCGGACGATTTTGTCCGGGTTCAATCCAGTTATTTCCTCATCCCCCAACCGGACGACTCCCTGCCTCGGCCTCAGAATGCCAAAGATGGTCTTCAGCAGAGTTGACTTTCCCGCGCCGTTTGGCCCGATGATGGAGACGATCTCCTTCTCTTCCAATTTCATGGAGACGTCGTGGAGGATGTCCGTCTCGCCGTAACCGGACGTGAGGTCTTTTACCTCCAAGACCTTCATCGATATTGACCTCCGAGGTAGGCCTCCAAGACCCGCTTATCCGACCGGATCTCCTCCGGCGCTCCCTCCGCCAGTTTCTGCCCCTCGCTCATCACGATGACGGGGTTGCAGAGGTTCATGACCAGGTCCATGTCGTGCTCGATAATCAAGAAGGTGATCCCCTTCTCCGCGCACAGCTCTTTGATATTGTCGACCAGCTTCCTCATCAGCGTCCGATTCACCCCCGCACCCGGCTCATCCAGGAGGATCATATCGGGGTCCGCCATCATGGTCTTGGCCAACTCGAGCAGTTTCTTCTGCC
This sequence comes from uncultured Syntrophobacterales bacterium, assembly GCA_964346935.1. Classification (GTDB taxonomy): domain Bacteria; phylum Desulfobacterota; class BSN033; order WVXP01. The sequence goes on along the minus strand of CAYFXP010000035.1, from coordinate 55 downwards.
CACCCGAAAGGGTGCCCGCATACTCGTTCTTTAGGTCGATCAACTCCACGAATTC
>CAYFXP010000034.1:0-4698 GCA_964346935.1 uncultured Syntrophobacterales bacterium | reverse complement strand
CTGAACCAAATCGATCCCCATTTCATTCGGGTTAGAACCCTTAAGGTTCTCAAGGATATGCCGCTGTATGGAAAAATCGAAGCAAATGAATTCTTCCCCTCCTCAGATGACGAAATCGTAAGGGAGGAGAGGTTGCTCATCGATCATCTTCATGGCATTAAGAGTTACTTTGCCAGCGATCACATTCTCAACCTTTTGGAGGAAGTCGAGGGACAATTGCCGGGGGCCAAAACGAAGATGTTAGGAGTCATCGATCGATATTTAGCCCTTCCGGAAGAGAGGAGGCTCAATTATCGCCTGGGGAGACGCGCTGGCGTTTACCGAAAATTAGATGACCTCAACGATCCTCTCCTTTTCCAACAGGTGCAGGCTTTCCTCGACAAGATAGGGGCCGCATCACCACAAAAGGTCGAGGAGAGCATCGCAAACCTCATGGAAAGGTATATATAATTTCATGGCTTATCCGCTCCCATTAAAGCACCGGGGGGTGATCCTCAAAGTCCACGAGAACGGGAAAAGCTAGAAAAAAGGCCCAAAGCTTGAGAAAAAAATCAAAAAAGAGAGATTTATGCTTGACATTTACCGTAAAAACTATTTACTATAGGGCCACTGCATTACTAAAGCCCTTGTGATGGGCTCTCAGGAATGATTGAAAGAAAAAGGAGGTGAAAGGGAATGACCAAGGCTGAACTCATCGCAGGTATTGCGAAGGATGCCAAGATTACGAAGGCCGCAGCTGAAAAGGCATTAAACTCGTTTACGGGCAACGTGACAAAAGCACTGAAAAAAGGAGACAAATTGACCCTGACCGGCTTTGGCACCTTCATGGTTGCAAAGAGGAAGGCGAGGTCAGGGCGCAATCCCAGAACGGGAAAAGAGATCAAAATACCCGCTACCAAGGTCGCCAAGTTCAAGCCGGGGAACAAACTGAGGGACACTGTGAAATAACGGCTGTATGTGGGGAAGGGGAGGACTTCGGTTCTCCCCCTTTTTTTTAAAGGGAGAAAGTTGGGGAAAATGGGGTGAAACCCTAAGGGCTAGGTTCGAGGCAAGGCGATGAAACAGATCGTTTTGGGAACGGCAGGACACATCGATCATGGTAAGACTGCCTTGATTAAGGCACTAACGGGTATTGATACGGATCGATTGAAGGAAGAGAAAGAGAGGGGGATTACCATTGAATTGGGATTTGCCTTCCTCGTGCTTCCCAGCGGCTTGAGGATGGGAATCGTGGATGTGCCGGGCCATGAGAAATTCGTTAAACACATGGTTGCTGGAGCGTGGGGGATCGATCTGGTTGCCTTAGTTGTAGCGGCCGATGAGGGAATTATGCCCCAAACGAGGGAACATTTGGATATCTGTAGGTTGTTGGGGGTCAAAAAGGGTTTGGTGGTAGTGAGTAAGATCGATTTGGCCGACCCTGAACTGGTGCAGCTGATTGCCGAAGAAGTAGGGGAATTGATCTCGGGAACGTTTCTGGAGGGGGCTCCCGTTGTTAACGTTTCATCGCTCACCGGCGAGGGGATCCCCCAACTGCTGGCCACCTTGGATAAATTGGCCAATGAAGTCCAGGGGAAGACACCTGGAGGCCTCTTTCGTCTGCCCATCGATCGCGTATTCACCATGAGGGGATTCGGGACGGTGGTTACCGGCACCATCGTTTCTGGGACCGTTTCCGTTGGCAATACGGTTCAAATAATGCCCTCGGCGAGGGAAGGCAAGGTTCGCGGTATCCAAATTCATAATGAAATCGCCCAGACGGCAAGGGCGGGGCAACGGACGGCGGTTAATCTGCAGGGGATAGAGAAATCCCATATAAATCGAGGCGATGTCCTTATCCACCCTTATACCATAACCCCCACCTATATGGTGGATGCCTACCTCGAACATCTCCCCAATTCGCCTCGTCCATTGCGCAACAGAAAAAAGCAGCGATTCCATATCGGTACCAGCTCAACTCTGTCCACCATCGTCCTGTTAGACAGGGAGGAGTTGGCCCCAGGGGAGGGAGGGTTCGTACAATTGAGGTTCGAGAAACCTGTGGTGGCCTTCCCCCAAGATCGATTCGTCATCAGGGGGTCCTCTGCTATTCAGACTCTAGGAGGAGGTACCGTAATCGATTCCCATCCCGCTAAACATAGAAGGCTCACAGGGGATGTTTTAGCTGGACTTGCGCTCTTAAGGGACGGGAAGGAGGAAGAGATTCTTATTCACCATCTGGCGAGTTCAGGGATGATGGGTATGGCTTTTAGGGAGCTAAGGGAGAGGGTGAACATTCCACCCGATCGATTATCGAAACTCCTCGGGGGGTTGAAGGTGAGGGGAGAGATCGTAGCCATCGACGGAGATGACGGGAGGATACTTCATCATCTGGGATATGAGCAACTGAAGGAAAAGGCCCTGTCCTATATCCTCGAATTTCATGAGAAGTATCCCCTCAGGCTTGGCCCATCGAAGGAGGAGGTGAAGTCGAAATTGCCCAAAACCGTTGAGGCGAAACTATTTCATCATATGCTGAGGGAGCTGGTGGGTCTAAAGGAGGTAATAGCAGAAAAGGATAAGTTGCGGCTATCCACCCATCGGGTATCCCTGAGGGATGATCAAGAGAGGCTGAAAAATAAGGTTGAGAGGCTCTTCGCCCAAGGGGGACTCCAGTCTCCGTCGATTAAGGAACTCGCCTCAAAACTCTCAACAGATGACTCGGAGGTGAGAAATGTGGTTCGTCTGTTGGTGGAAGAGGGTGTGATGATCAAGGCAAAGGAGGATTTGTATTTCCACGCGGAGGCCGTTGAAAAGCTCAAGGCGCAATTGATCGAGTTTCTCCATGCCCATCACGAAATAACAACCGCCCAGTTCAAGGAGTTGACCAGGGTTTCGCGGAAATACGCCATTCCCCTCATTGAGTATTTCGACAATAGCAAGATAACCATCAGGGTAGGTGAGAAAAGGCTCCTGAGGGGGAAATCCTAAGGTGCTGCAGCCATGCAGTGTTGCAGTTGGAAAGGGGAAAGGTGGAAGGCTAAGGTTGAGAGGATGGAAGCGGGAGAGGACATGCCAAATGACCACTGAAACGTGCCAAATGTCAAAGTTCAAAGTTCGAAATCCCCGGCAAGCCGGAAAAACGAGCTATGAGCAGAATGGAATCGGAGCAACAGGCTAAAAAACACCGAAGCGAAGGGACAAGGGGGCACTCTTGAAGTTCAGCTAATTAACGAGAAAACCCTTGACAGCACGCCGAAAAATCGGTATAAGCCTTTAAAATTCCTAAAGATATCAGTCTATACCAAGGCGGGTTGAAGCCTCGAGGACCTGAAGGAATGGAACGGGCGTTGCTTCTCAATGCGACCTATGAACCTCTTAATGTAGTGTCGTGGAAAAAGGCCATTATCATGCTCACCTTGGGGAAGGTGGAAGTTGTTGAGACATACGACCGGGTAATCCATGGAGTTTCCTTGACCATCAAACTTCCATCGGTGATTCGTCTTGTCAAATTCATCAAGAGGAGACCCTCCTCAATTAAATTCTCAAGGCAGAACATATACCTGAGGGACAAGGGCATGTGCCAGTATTGTGGCAGGCATTATCCTCGCGAGCTGGTGACGTATGACCACGTTGTTCCGCGATCCAAGGGGGGGTTGACGGATTGGACGAATATCGTGACCTGTTGTAGGCCGTGCAATCGCAGAAAGGGGGGGAGGACCCCAAAAGAGGCGAGGATGAGGTTAATCAGGCTGCCCCGAGAACCCCGCTGGCCGTCGATTCTAATCATAACCATAGGGGTTCAAGAGACCCCGGTATCATGGCGTCCATATCTCTATTGGAGTGTTTCCGTGGAGACATAGCTTTCCTTGTTGGCGCAGGGGCGAATGGGTCCACCTTTTGGGGGCCCATTTCCATTTTTGGAGAGTGGTAAAATTTTTAGGGGAGAACGCAAATGCTCCCCTTGACAAGCCGGGAGCCGGATGGTAGGAAGGGAAGCAGTAAGTCCCTGAAAAAAGGAGAAAAGGATGAAAGTTCTTTGGGCTCCATGGCGCATGACGTATATCACGGGAGATCGAGAGCGGGAATGCTTGCTCTGTTCTATACTAAAGGAGAAGGACGATAAGGGGAACCTTGTCTTATGTCGGAGCAGTCGCTCCTTTCTTGTGATGAACCGGTTTCCTTACACAAATGGTCACCTCATGGCCTCACCCAGCAGACATGTGGCCTCCCTCGATGAACTCGATGAAGGGGAGATGGTGGACTTGATGGCATTGTTGAAGAAATCCACACACGTTCTGAAGAGGGCGTTAAAACCGGATGGATTTAATATGGGAATGAATATCGGACGGGTAGCAGGAGCCGGGATTGAGGGTCATATTCATTTCCATATCGTTCCGCGATGGAACGGCGATACCAATTTCATGCCCGTTCTCTTCGAAACGAAAATCATGCCGGAATATCTCGAGAAGACGTATGAGAAGTTGCTTTCGTTTGTTGAGGAACCGTAAGGAGGTTAAGGTTAAGATTAAGGTCAAGGCTTAGGTTGAAGTTAAGGTTGAGAGGGTGGAGGCGGGAGGGATCGAGTAAGGAGTAGGGAGTAAGCAGTAAACAGCGCGTTGCAGGTGCTCGGGGCTACGGGCCAGGTAATGTCTGAGGTTGGAGGCGGAAGGCAAAATTTCAAATGACAAAGTCCAAATGGAGAGATTTCTAGGAGAG
>CAYFXP010000033.1:0-12609 GCA_964346935.1 uncultured Syntrophobacterales bacterium | reverse complement strand
AAGAACCTCCCGCCAACGCCCGGTTCAACCCTGGCGGAAGCCCGAATGCTAGCCATGGCAGCCGGACTAGAGTATGTCTACGTCGGGAACGTGCCGGGGCACGAGGGCGAGAACACCTTTTGCCCTCAGTGCAACAAAGTGGTAATCCAACGGATCGGATACATGATTGGGGAGATGCATCTGCAGGGTGGTAAGTGCGAGTACTGCGGAAGGCCGATACCCGGCATCTGGGCATAAGCAGTGCTTCAGTGGTGCGGTCAATGGGCCTCGGGATGATTAAGGGCCTATCGGCGGTGGCGGTAAAATTCCGCGACCGCTGCGGATTTGGGGTCGAGGTTGGTCAAGCCGGCCTGTTCAGCCCATTCTATCGCTTCCAGGAATTCACCCACGGTAATCCCGCGGGAAATCTTTGGATACTCATAGGCCTTGTATTCGACACGGTATTGAGGCATGATGTTCACGTAGGTGGATTTGGGAAGGTTTTGGGCCACCCATTTGACGAATTTCTGGGTTCCCGCCACCCGGTTGGGCATAACCAAATGCCGGATGATCAGGCCACGAAGCGCGATTTCATTGGCATCGGTCACCAGCACCCCCACCTGCCGGTTCATCTCGATGATCGCCCTCTTCGTCACCTCGGGATAATCCGAAGCCCCCGATGAATATTTCGCCGACTGATCGGAATCCATATACTTCATGTCAGGCATATAGATATCCACGATGCCGTCCAGGAGCTTAACGATCTCCAGGAGCTCGTAGCCGCTCGTATTGTAAACCAGGGGGAGGTGCAGCCCTTTTTTCAGGGCTATCCGCGTGGCGTTGAGGATGTTGGGCATGACGTGGGTGGGCGTAACCAAGTTGATGTTATGGCAGCCGATATCCTGGAGGTGGAGCATCATTTTCGCCAGGTCTTCATCCCGGATTTCCTCTCCCCTTCCCTCGTGGGCAATGGGCCAGTTCTGGCAGAAGATACAGCGGAGGTTGCAGTTGGAGAAGAAGATGGTCCCAGAACCATGTCGGCCCACCAACGGCATCTCCTCGCCGAAATGGGGGTGGGCGCCGAAAACTACCGGCTTGAGCGGAGCCCGGCAGAACCCCCTATCGCCCTCTTTCCGATTGACCTCACACCCCCGCGGGCAGAGGTGGCAATTCTCGAAGATGGCGTAGGCCTCCTCTATCCTCCGGGCAAATATGCCCTCTTCCTCGAGTTTTTCATATGCTGGCCGCCAGCCCCCTTCCTTCTTCTTGGCGAAGAGGGGGGCAGGATAGAAGAGCAACGTGCCTCCCAAAAGGAGGGTACGCTTGATGAAATCCCTACGGGCCGTATCCATAGTCTCAACTCCCCCAAATCAAGGAAAGCCTTCTCTTCATGAATTAAATATTATAATAACATAGCACCGGATATTCTGTAAATTCCATTGGGCTGGGCACTCTTGATTTTAAGCCCCTAAAAATTGGCACGGTTGTTGCTGATCGACAACCTCATGACATGCAAACTTTTGGCCTTTTCGATGAATCATCTTAAAGCTCTTACTCTCACTCTCGTCTGCGTTGCGATTCTCGGTTGTACCACGTCACAGAAGATCGCGCAACGGGAGGCAGTATCGCCGCAACTGCTTCAGCTGGAGCGAAAAGTCCACCAACTGATCAACCAATACCGCATGTCTAAAAATCTCCCTCCCCTGGCTATCAACAAAACGATAGCCCAACAGGCACGGATTCATAGCCGCGCAATGGCAAAACAAACAGTACCCTTCGGGCATGATGGATTTGGGAAAAGAGTGAGGAGGATTTCGAGATATCTCCCATATAGAACTGCCGCTGAAAATGTCGCTTACAACAACGGATATCCCGATTGCTCCCAACAAGCCGTTCAGGAGTGGTTGAAAAGTACCGAACATAGGAGGAATATCAGGGGCAACTACCGCTTAACGGGCATCGGTGTCGCTAAGAATCGGGAAGGAGGCTACTACTTTACGCAGATATTCTGGCGATAACGAGGTAAGGGTGCCATACCTTTCGATCCGCCTTACATTGAGGCCTTTCATGGAAAAGAGAACCGTATGCCGGAGATTTCCCAGGGGGTTAATCATTCCTCGGAATACTATTATCGACTTATCTGCTTTCAGGGTGCGCCACCGTCCCGTACAGATATGACCAGGATATCGAACTGCCGAACACGCTCAAACTAAGATCAAATGAGCTCCAGATCGAAACGGGAAGGCCCAATGAAACGGCTGGGAGGGGCGAACTAACCGAGGAAGGGCCACCTCGTCTTCAATACTCCTACGGGAAAAGCCAACGACATCAATAAGTTTAATTTTTCCGGCTACCATTTAATTCGGACTCCAGCTCTTCAATTCTGGTCTTCAACTGGGTCATCTTGATTTCCCTGTCTATGGTGAGCTGATGCCACCTCTCCAGTTCCTCAACCTTTTCCCTTAAGGCCATTTCGGCCTTTTTTCTCGCCGTTATATCTTTGCAGATTCCCGCAATAGCCGGCCTTCCATTATAATCAATTCCCCGGGAGCGAATCTCTAATACCAAGTTTTCTCCATCTTTTCCCGAGATCTCGAACTCATTTTGCCCCTGATCCCTTTTTCCCTTTAGATCGTCATTCCCCAGCCTCTCTAAGTACTCCCGGGGAAAAAATTTTGAGAATTCCTTTCCCAGAATTACTTCCTTTGAGTGCCCGATAAGATTCGCAACTGCCTGATTGACATAGACAAATCTTCCATCCTGAACAATGAAATACCCGTCGTTAATATCCTCAACCAGGCTCCTATACCTTTCCTCTGACTGTTCCAACTCCTCTTCTGCCCTCATGCGTTCAGCGTAAAGCTCTGAGTTAGCGATAGCACCGGCGATCTGGTTTCCGATACCCTCGGCAAGGTTTACATCTTCCTCGCTATACGCGTTGGGCTTGAACGATCGCAAGTGCAGGACTCCAATAACCTTGTCTTTGGAGATCAACGGAACCGCCATTAAAGACCGAAATCCGGCCTTCATAGTGGGCGACAGGCCAGGCAACCGGCCCAACACCCCGCCTACGTCCTCGGTCTGTATGAGGAGGCTCTCCCTCTTGTGCAAAACCTCCTCAGTAAGCGAGCCCCCCAGGGAGACGACATCCCCGGGTCTCCGGCCTGGAACATCGTGCCCAGCGATGTATGCGGTGGAGATAATGCCCTTTTCGGGATAGGGGATGTTAATGGCAATTCGATCAGAGGGGATGGCCTTACCTACTTCCTCGGCGAAGAGCTCGTATACCTTGTCGATCTCCAGCGTTGAGCTAATGATACGCCCAATTTTCGCAACTAACTCAACCGCTCGCTTCTCCCTTTGCAACGCCTCCTCCGCCCGCTTGCGCTCGGTGATATCCTCATACGTCACTAACTGCCTCCCGTCGGTCAAGCTAACAGGTCTAAAAAAAATCTCCTTTTCCGAGCCGTCTTTACAGGTGACCGTGAACACCCGGGGTCGGGTCTCACCCACCTTCTCCCCTGTTAAGTCCTCCATCCAGCAAGCGATAACCTTCCGACGGTAAGCTGGGTCGGGGTACGCCCTCTTAAACCACTCTTTGCCCGTGGGAGCATCTTCCAGGGTATACCCGAACATCTCCACGAATTTTGGATTAACATACTCATAGGCGCCATCCTTGGCGATGATGCTCAGTCCTAGTGGAGCACTGGTCACGAGGGTTCTGAACTGTTCCTCTGATTTTCGGAGCGCCTCCTCTGTCCGCCGCTCATATTCCCTCGTCTTCGTAACATCCCTCAGTATCCCGACATAACCAACTGTGCGGCCTTTTTCATCCCGGATGACCTGGTCACTGATGGAGACGATGATTTTCGTCCCATCTCTCTTCTTCGCCTCGATTTCGTAATCCTTGACAAATTTTTCCTTCTCGAGGAGTCCCAATAGCCTCGTTCTATCCTCTGAGTTAGCATAGACATCGCTCGCGAGATCAAGTTCTAATGCCTCCTTTTGGCTTCGATATCCGAACAATTCCAGCCAGCTCGAGTTCACATCGATGATACGTCCATCGACGCTGGTGATGAAAACGGCATCTTTCACCATTTCGAAGAGCTTTTTGTACCTCTCCGCGGACGAATCCATTTCCGTACTCTTCCCTTTCACCTGATTAACTCTGCCTCTCCGGCGGGGCAGTAATTTCTTCATTTTTTCCCCACCCTCCGAGTTTGTCAAAAATGGCCTGTGTTGATGATATAGGAGAACGATGTGCTTAAATTCAAGATTCTTGAGCTCATTAAACCTTTGATGTTCGTTACGTGTCTTTTATTTTACCACAATTTCCCAAAATCTGGCTGAGAAGGATTTGAAGGATTACCTTGACACTTCAGTCATTGCGATGTATACAGTACTGACTGGTCAGTTTACCAAAGGCTCCGACAATGAGACGGCGAAATAGGCAGGAACAGATCAAGCAGGCGGTTGAAAAACTGTTCACGAGCCGAAGGTTCCACGAAATTACGTTAGACGACGTCGCCCAGGTGGCCCAGGTGGGAAAGGGAACGATCTATCGGTACTTCCAGGATAAGGATGACCTATTCTTTCAGACTGCCACATCGGGGTTCGACGATGTCTGTTCCCTCTTGCGGCGAAAGGTTCCCGATAATACCTCTTTCGTCGAACAGTTGGCCAGCGCCTGTGTGGAGATCAGTGGCTTCTTCAACCGGAGGCGGCAGCTCTTTCAAATGATGCAGGCCGAGGAGGACCGCATCTACTGGTTCACGGGAACCATTCGTGATCGGTGGATGGAAAAGCGCAAGAACCTGGTTGCTGCCGTAGCGGAGATCATGCGCAAAGGCATTGGCGAGGGAAAAGTGCGAAATGATATACCCGCTGAGGTGTTAGCCAATTTCTTCCTGGGGATGCTGAGGACCCGCGCCCGAGATCTGGCCAACGCCCCGGAAGTGACGCCCCGGGATGAACTGCTTGTCGATCTATTTTGCCGAGGAGCCAGCCCACATGAGGATAACAGGGAATACCACAAAAGGCTCAAGGATGACTGATGCCGTCAAAACGCAGGGGTCTCTTGTACAGTAAGGGAATGACACGATGAAAAAAGTCCTCGGGATATCCATCATTATGGCACTTGTTGGCCTTCTGGGCTGGCAAGTCCACCGTAGAGCCTCGACTTCCTCAAGGGGTTTTACACGCGAGCGCCGGTCCACGGCCGTGGCCGTTGAGGTAGCTCCCGTTCAAAGGGCCACGATCCGCGACATAGGGCTTTTCACGGGATCCCTGCTGCCCAAGTCCTATTTTGTCGTAGCGCCGAAGATCGGCGGGCGGCTCGAGAAGCTGCTGGTCAATATCGGCGATCGGGTTAAACGCGGTCAACTGATCGCGGTGCTCGATGATGACGAGTACGCCCAACAGGTCGAGCAGGCCCGGGCCGAGTTGGAAGTGGCCAGGGCCAACGTCGAAGAATCTCGCAGCACACTGCACATGGCACGGCGCGAATTTGAAAGGGCGAAGGCCCTCCGTCAGAAGAAGATAGCGTCGGAATCGGAACTCGACGCTGCACTCGCCCAATTCAAGACCCAAGATGCCAAGTACAAGGTCGCCCTCGCTCATGTGGCACAGAAAGAGGCGGCGTTGAAGGCAGCCCAGGTCCGATTGTCCTACACGAAAATCCGGGCGTGGTGGGAAGACGGGAACGAGCCGAGGGTCGTCGGCGAGCGGTATGTGGACGAAGGGGCCATGCTCAAGGCCAATGACCCCATCGTCTCCATCCTCGACATTCAAACCCTCATCGGCGTGATTCATGTCATCGAACGAGACTATTCCGAGGTGCGGGTGGGCCAGGAGGCGATTGTGACCACCGATGCGTTTCCCAGCAGGAACTTCACTGGCAAAGTGGCTCGAGTGGCGCCCCTGCTAAAGGAGGCTTCCCGTCAGGCCAGGGTGGAGATTAAAATTCCCAATCCGGAGCGGTTCCTCAAGCCCGGCATGTTTATCCGCGCTCAGATTCAATTCGCCAGGCATGACGATGCCACAGTGGTCCCGCTGACTGCACTGGCAAAGCGCAATGGTCAACAGGGCGTCTTCCTCGCGGACGATCAAAACATGGAGGCTCGCTTCGTACCCGTAACCGTGGGCATCATCAATGCCGACCTGGCTGAAGTGCTTAGCCCCTCGCTTTCCGGGTCAGTTGTGACCCTGGGGCACCATCTCCTTGAGGACGGCGCCCCCATCACCGTGCCCGGAGCGTTGCCCAAGAGCACCCCATCACTGCTGGTTAATCCCGACAGCCCTCGCGGGAAGAAAGGGCCGGGATCACGATGAGGCTTTCTCGATTTTCTGTCCACCGCCCCATATTCACGATCATGGTCGCGCTGATCGTGCTCATCCTCGGCGGGGTTTCGCTGATTCGCCTCCCCATCGACCTGATGCCCGATATTACGTATCCGACGGTCAACATCTCCACCGAATACGAGAACGCAAGCCCGGAAGAAGTCGAGGAGCTCGTGACACGCTTCATTGAAGAGGCAGTGAGTGCTGTTCCTGGCGTAGAAGAGGTCTCTTCGATTTCAACGGAAGGCAAAAGCAGAGTCAGCGTATCACTCTCATGGGGTACTGACCTGGATGCGGCGGCCAACGACATTCGCGATCGCTTGGACCGCGCGATTCGCCGTCTGCCAGATGATGTGGAGCGGCCGAGGCTCCGGAAGTTCGACCTGGCTATGTTCCCCATCCTCATTCTCGGCGCTGCCGGTAATTTGGACCCCATACAACTGCGCCGTATTATCGACGATCAGGTCAAGTACCGCATCGAACGCATTCCCGGGGTCGCCGAGCTGAGCGCATGGGGAGGACTCGATCGTGAAATCCACGTAAATCTCTACGCCGACAAGATCAAGGCCCTCGGCCTTTCCCTCGACCAGATCCTCAGCCGCGTTAAAGCAGGAAACATCAACGTGCCGGCGGGGACGATAGATCGGGGGCCCCTTGAGGTGACGATCCGCACCCCGGGCGAATATACCAGCCTGAATGAGCTTCGAAATACGGTAGTCAGCATCCGCGAAGGCGTTCCCATCCAGCTCAAGAACATCGCCAGCGTTGAGGACTCCTGGGAGAAAATCACGCGGATCGTGCGGGTCAACGGGCAGCCAGGGGTCGGGATGTCTGTGAGAAAACAGTCGGGCAAAAACACGGTGGAGGTTGCCAGAGGAGTCCTCGAAGAGATCAAACGGATTAACCGAGACATCCCGCAGATTCGCTTAACGCCAATCATTGACACCTCCGACTACATCCGGCGCTCCATTACCAACGTGGGCTCCATGGCCCTGTATGGTGGAGTATTGGCCATCCTGGTGCTGCTCTTCTTTCTCCGGGACATCCGCAGCACGACCATCATCGCCACTGCTATACCGATCTCCATTGTCTCCACCTTTGCCCTCATGTATTTCGCCGGGTTCACCCTGAACATCATGACGCTCGGCGGCCTGGCGCTCGGCATCGGGATGTTTTTGGACAACGCCATCGTCGTGCTTGAGAACATCTACCGCTTGCGGCAGTCGGGACAGGGCCCCAGCCAGGCAGCGATAAACGGCAGCGGGGAGGTCACCTCAGCTATTCTCGCCAGCACGCTGACGACCCTGGCTGTGTTTCTGCCCCTCGTCTTCGTCCGCGGCATGGCTGGCGTCATGTTCAAACAGCTTTGTCTTGTGGTGAGTTTCTCGGTCCTCTGCTCCTTTGGGGTTGCGATTACCCTCGTGCCAATGCTCGCCTCAAAAATCCTGCACCCCACAACGCAGAACCCGACGGCGCGCGAAACGTGGTTTCGCAGACTACTCCGTGCCTGCGGCCAGTTGTTTACTCGGATGGAGATCGGATATAAGGACCTGCTTCACTCCGCCCTCGACCATCGCAAGCTGGTGGTGAGTGGAGGAGCACTGCTTCTTCTCGGGGCCCTGGCCCTCATTCCCCTCGTTGGTGTCGAGCTCATGCCGAGTACGGATGAGGGAGAGGTTCGGGTATACGCGGAGATGGAGGTTGGCACACGCCTGGAGGTCCTGGATGAGAGGTTCAAGACCGTCGAGGCCATCGTGAAGGAGGCAGTTCCCGAGATCAGAAGCGTCATGTCCTTTGTCGGAGGAACAGGATGGCGTCCAAGAGGGTCTCACGCAGGGGAAATGAGGATTTCGCTCAAACCGCAGGCCCAGCGGAAGCGATCCAGTGAAGAGATCGCGGCCGCCCTTCGCCGCAAGCTGGTCAATATTCCAGGGGTCACCATTCGAACCCGTGCGGGCCAGGGGCTTTTCATCCTGCGCTTGGGCGCTCCAGAAGGGGAGAAGATCCAAATCGAGATACGGGGTTACGATCTGGCGACCGCCGATGTCCTCGCCGAACGGATCAAAAACGTGCTGGAGACAATAAATGGGGTTACCGACGCTGAGGTGAGCCGGGAGTCGGGCAGCCCGGAGGAGTTGGTCATCGTCGATCGACAGAAGGCGGCCGATATGAAACTCACGGTATCTCAAATTGCCAATGCGCTCCAAACGGTCCTGTCAGGGACCAGCGCCAGCTACTATCGGGAAGCCGGCAAGGAGTACCGGATTCTCGTCAAGCTCAAGGAAGCGGAGCGAATGGGCCTCAATGACATCCTTGACTTGACGTTGACCAATGCCGATAGGGAAGCGGTCATTCTTCGAAATGTGGTAGGGATTCGGCCCCAAACCGGACCGGTGCGTATCGAACGGAAAGACCAGGAGCGCATCGTGACTGCTTCGGCCAACATCAGTGATCGGGATATGGGCAGCGTTCTGGGTGACATCCGAAAGGCCCTGAGCTCGATCCCCGTGCCCCGCGATTTCAGCATCGTCTTTGGCGGCGACTATGAGGAGCAGCAGAAGGCATTCAGGGAGCTGTTGCTGGGCTTCGTTTTGGCCCTTGTCCTGGTCTACATGGTAATGGCGTGCCTGTACGAATCCTTCCGAGATCCTTTCGTGGTGATGTTCTCCGTGCCGCTGGCCGCCATCGGCGTCACCCTGATGCTCTTTCTCACCGAGACAACCTTCAACGTACAGTCATTTATCGGCTGCATCATACTTGGCGGGATCGTTGTCAACAATGCCATCCTCCTCGTGGACCACACCAACCTGCTTCGTCGCCGCGATGGGATGCCCATGCGGGAGGCTATTGAAGAGGCCGGGAGGCGACGGCTTCGGCCCATCTTGATGACGGCCATGACGACCGCCCTCGCACTCGTCCCGTTGGCCCTGGGCATCGGCGAGGGCGGAGAGGCCCAGGCCCCCCTGGCCAGGGCGGTTATCGGGGGCCTGTTGAGTTCGACACTTATAACCCTGGTGTTCGTGCCGACTGTCTACTCCATTTTCGAGCGTCGATTGGCGAAACGGGATCTCCAAGCAGGGGTTATTCAGCCCTCCCAACCAACTGGCAAGAAGGGAGCTGCGGTGCCACCGCCGGGATCAGCCAACGATTGATGCAATATCCCCAAGAAAAGCCCCGCACCTTTAAATGGATAGTCTAACCCCAAATAGCTGATGCGCATTCTTCACGAGGCCGGGAACGCGATAGTGACGTTTACGTTTCAACCCGTTTAACCTGCTATCAGTAGTGTATGGGAGGAGAATAACCGTGGTGTCAGACAAAGCATACGTAAGGCTCTTTGGTTTCTTCGCCCGTGTTTCCGTGTGCGCATTTTTAGCATCCTGTTCGTTCCTGGAAGTACCCCCTTTTGATGAATATCTCGGCCGCGAGCGTGAGCCGTCATTCACCGACACCCTTGAAAAACCGTTTCGGGTGGATGTTACCCCACCGAAGCCAATGCCCGAGGGACCCATAGCGGTTACAGTTCAAGAAGCGATTCTCATTGCCTTGGAGAACAATCGCTCGCTGCAGGTGGAGCGACTCAACCCAAAGATTCTTCATACCTTCGAAGATGAAGAACGCGCAGTATTTGACCCCGTTCTAACGGGTGGTCTATCCGGTTCCCGTGAAAGGGGCGAACTGCGGTCGGGAACTACCGGCCTGATCACTGATTCTCGGACGAGCAATACAGCTGCAGAGCTGGGCATTTTCCAGTTCTTTCCAACGGGGACGGAAATAGTGATTGATCTCTCCACGGAGCGCACATGGTCGAACCGCTACAGTGACCAACACGCCACCCGCGCCGGCCTGACGGTAACACAGGCGCTCCTCAGCGGGGTCGGCCTCGATACAAACCTCGCAAGCCTCCGTCAAGCCCGGCTCGATACCCTCTCCTCGCAATACGAACTCCGTGGGTTTGCAGAGTCGCTGATCGCACTGGCCGAGCAAACCTACTGGGATTACGCCCTGGCACAGCAGCAGATCGAAATCGTCGCCGTTTCCCTGGAACTGGCCGAACAGCAGCTCGGGGAAACCGAGGAACGGATCAAGATAGGGGTATTGGCTGAAATCGAACTTGCCGCAGCCAAGGCTGAAATCGCACTGCGGCGGGTCGCCCTCATCGATGCGCGCAACACCCTGGCTACAACCCGATTACGCCTGTTACGACTGCTCAATCCCCCGGGCAGAGACCTCTGGGACCGGGAGATTATTCTTCGGGATCGACCCGTTGTGCCGGATGTGATACTGGATGAAGTCGAGTCGCATGTAGAGGTTGCCCTGGTTTGGCGCCCCGATCTGAATCAGGCCCGGTTGGGAGTCAAACGGGGCGACCTGGAGATCGTCAAAACCAGGAATGGCCTTCTCCCGGTGATGGATTTATTCATCACCCTCGGAAAGACCGGCTACGCCGACTCTTTTGGCAGTTCCGTGAGCGATATCGACGGGAACGGCTACGACATATCGGGTGAGCTTATCCTCGCATATCCCCTTTTCAATCGAGGCGCCAAGGCCCGTCACCACCGAGCGATGCTCAGTCGCAGCCAGGCCATGGAAGCCGTCGACAATCTCGCTCAGCTCATTGAGGTAGACGTTCGCACGGCCTACATCGAAGTCGGGCGGGCCAAGGAACAAGTCGTTGCAACCGCTGCCGCCCGCAGGCTTCAGGAGGAAAAGCTGCGCTCGGAGACCGAGAAATTTCGCGTCGGCAAGTCGACCGCGTTTCTGGTCGCGGCGGCTCAGCGCGATCTCCTAACCACTCAGATCTCCGAAATACAGGCAGTCGTGGACTATCTTAAGGCCCTTGTCGACCTGTATCGGCTTGATGGTTCGCTCCTCGAGCGTCTCCACATCTCGGCCCCCGGGCGTGAATCGGTGGATTTGTCGGTGGAGCGAAAGGAATAACGCCTAAGTTCACGGGAATTTCGTTTTCGTGCGAAAGATGCCAGCGGCTGAAAGGCCAAATTACCCACGGAGGAAATAGCCCATGGATTCGAAGCTTCAGCAGATATTTATCGGCCTCTGGAAGAAGTATTTTGACGGGGCGGCGCTTCCCATTGCCTTTTACTACACCGATGAGGTGGGATCCGTTCAAACCGTGAAACCTCCAACCGGGCACAGGTGTGTCATTGCGGATTTGTCAGCGGTCCAGGGCGGAAATTCCCTCTGTTTCAGCATTGACTCGATCGGCTGTGGAGGCGGAAGGAGGTATTTCGGTTTCACCCACGAGGTCATGCCGGATTTCAAATACTTCCTCTCCTGCGGAATTCCCGGGAAGCTCGAGGGCGAGCGCTATAAGAAATCCCCCGAACTGGTCACGGAGGCAATGAAGAAGATGCCCGAGTTCACCGCACCCGCCCGGTACATCGTCTTCAAACGGTGGGATATGCTCGAGGAGCGAAACGATCCAGACGTGGTTATCTTCTTCGCGCGGTCCGATGTCTTATCCGGCCTCTTCACCCTCGCAAATTTCGACGAGGCGGATCCAAACGGGGTCTTCGCGCCTTTTACCGCCGGCTGCGGCTCAATTGTCCAGTACCCCTATCTCGAAAAGGACTCTCAGCGTCCGCGGGGTGTCCTCGGCATGTTCGACGTTTCCGCGCGTCCATGGGTCCCAGAGGACGTCCTCGCCTTCTCCGTGCCCATGAATAAGTTCGTGCGGATGGTTGGAAATATGGAGGAAAGCTTTCTCATCACGCCCTCCTGGGCCAAGGTCCGCAGACGAATCAATCGAAGGGAAGGAGAGAGTTAATTTCCACCTGTCTACTGGGCTCCGCCGAAGGCTCAGGGTAGGAGCGCAGCCCAGTCTCGCTCCTCCCGGGAGGCGGAGTGCGAGAGGGAGAAGTCGAGGTCCTCACTGCCGGCATATTCGGCCTCCATCACCACCGCATCTTCTCCGAATAGGGCCCACAGCAGGCGGTGCTCGTCGGGCGTTCGGCGCCTCCCCCTGAACTCCTCAACCGAATCCCTCACACACCGCCGCGCGAACTCCCTCGCCCGATCGGGAGAGGGGAAGCCCTCCAGCATGAACTCCTCTTCCTCCATGCTCAGCTGATCGATGAGCCTCATACCATTATTCTTCCTTCATTACCTTTCCATCTTTGTTGAGATAAATGGTTTTGGTAACCTTCCCCTGTTTGTCGCGCACGTATCGGTGCATGGCGATCCCTTTCTCATCTTCCTTCAACTTCCCATCGGCCCCGTAATATCTCACTTCAACCAGCTTTCCCCTTTCGTCATAGGCTTTCCGGGTAA
>CAYFXP010000032.1:0-21437 GCA_964346935.1 uncultured Syntrophobacterales bacterium | reverse complement strand
GTAAATGGCTTCCCTTCGGATAGCCCCAAGTACGTCCAATCCTGTGAAGAGATTGGGGAAGGAAAAGTATATGGGGGGAAGAGATCCCCCAATTTGGTTCCCTTGGGGAGGCTTTGCCCCGGAATGAACCCAACGAGGATAAAGGAACAAAAAATGGGAACCAGAACAAACGAAAGTCCTCTTTTTCTTATCTGCATCATGGCTTTCACCCTCTGAAGCGGATGATAGAAATTCGTTTTTATAAAGAAAAATACCAGAACGAGGATTGAACCATCAAGGGGACCGGAGTTTCCGGACTTTTTTCAAGTGGATACTGTTGTTTCTGAGCGTAATCTGCTGGAGAAGTGGGGTACCCATCGAGGGTGAGCAGGCAGGGGAAAGCCGGCCCTTTAGAGGCCGGAAGGAATAAGTATTCCCCGCCTGCGAACCCCGAAGGGGTCACTTTGGAGGCATTGAAGCGAAGAAACAGCAGTATCACATTCTGAAAAATCCTTTATTCTATAAAATCGATCACTTATAAAGATACTCCTATTAAAATCCAGGAAACTCCGGTCAAGGGGAATATCCTTCAAAAAATGGAGATCATTTCAACAGATCGTTGAAAAACTGGGCAAAGGAGCTCTGAGCGCAAAAGTACAGTGAATAGAATTAGAACTTGTACTGCCCAAACTATATGACCACAGCACTGCAGCACCGCAGAACCGCAGCACCAATATTTGAGGTGCGAAGAGCGAGTTTTTCAGAGACCTCATGTTTAATGGTCCTTCCACTGGGGGTTTCTCTTCGTGAGGAAGGCGTCCACCCCCTTCTTGGCGCCCTCGGTGGTACACAGCTCCGCCATCACCTCATTCATGTAATCGAGAGCCTTCCCGTATTCCATGTCCGCCATGGTGTAAAAGGCGTGTTTCCCCATCTGCAGCGCTATGGGGCTCTTGGCGGCCAGTTCATTGGCCATCTCCATGGCCGCTTCCTCAAGCTTCTTAGGCGGGACTACCTTGTTTACGAGGCCAATCCGCTCGGCCTCTCGGGCATCGATCATCTTGCCCATGAGCAACAACTCCAGGGCCTTTTTTCGACCTACACATCGCGAGAGGGGAACCGCTGGGCCCATACAGAAAAGCCCCACGTTTATGGCCGTTGTGCCGATTCGAGTGCCCTCGGCGGCGATTGCCAGATCAGAGGCTGCAAGCAACCCAGCACCGTTAGCGACAGCGTATCCATGCACGGCCGCAATGACGGGCTTCCCCATTCCCGCGATGGTAAGATTCATGCTCTCCATCCACCCAATCCAGTTGCGATACTCCAAAAGCGTCTTTCCCGAAAACTCGGCCAGATCAATTCCGGCGCAAAAAGACTTTCCGGCACCCTTGATAACGACAACGTGTATAAGCAGTTCGTTCTCCAACTCAGCGAGGGCTATGTTTAATTCCCTGGCAAGGGCCGTGCTAAAGGTATTCATGTGATCCGGGCGATTGAGGGTAATAATGCCAACGCGGTCCTTCCTCTCAACGACAATGGTTTCGTATTCCATATCGTCCCCCCTCATACATTACGCAGTTCGGCGGTCAAAAACACCATTGCGATAAAGGGCGAAGTACTCTAAGGAGCTGCTCAAGATGCCCCGTTCCAGGGCGAAAACTCATTGTTCGATTACCGCTACCCAATGGTCTGGCCACCATCGACCACCACCACCGAGCCCGTCATAAAGCTGGAGGCATCGGATGCCAAAAGGAGTGTGACACCCCTCATCTCCTTCAGGTCCGCAGCCCGGCGCATGGGTATTTTATTGATGACCTTCTGCCCGCGAGGTGTCTCAAAGAATTCCCGGTTCAAATCTGTCAACAGGTAGCCAGGACAGAGGGCGTTCACTTGAATGTTGTACCGCGCCCACTCGAGGGCCAGCGATTTGGTGAACTGAATCAACCCCCCTTTGCTTGCAGCATAGAGGCTGTTGTAAGCAACGCCTACCAGCCCCAAAATAGATGCGACATTGATGACCTTGCCATAGCGATTCCCGATCATATGCTTCCCGACGGCCTTGGTACAGAGAACGTGGCCCCTGAGATTCACATCCATGACCCGATCCCAGGTCTCGGCCGTCATCTCGATGACCGGGCTCTCCCCCGCAATCCCCGCATTGTTTATCAGGATATCTATGCGGCCGAAGGCCTTTGCTGTCCGGCCAACAGCCTCTTCGATATCCTCGATGTTGGATATATCCATGGGGCAAACCAACGACTGCCTCCCCATCTTCCGAATGGTCTCAGCCGTCTCCTCCAAGGCCGGAACCGTTCGGGCAGCCAGTCCTACGTCGGCTCCCGCCTCGGCGAGGGTCAGGGCTATCTCATGGCCTAACCCTCGGCTAGCCCCCGAGATGAAGGCCTTCTTCCCCTCCAGGGAAAATATCTCAAACATGGTTTAGATCTCCCA
Organism: uncultured Syntrophobacterales bacterium; assembly: GCA_964346935.1. Taxonomy (GTDB): domain Bacteria; phylum Desulfobacterota; class BSN033; order WVXP01. The sequence goes on along the minus strand of CAYFXP010000032.1, from coordinate 19,007 downwards.
GTGATTTCGGAGAAGGGACCGAGAAGAAATCAACAACCTTTCGACCCCACATGACCGATACCAGTGAATTATATTGATACGCAATGAGGGGAGTCAAGGATCTTGTTGAGCGCTCCATGAGCATACGCTGCCAACACTTTGAAAGCATACCAAAGCCGAAATACCCCTCACCGGTCAATCTCGAAATCTTGCTTCTCCTAGTCGACGAAATGTGATTAAGGATGCTAAAGAGTGGGGAAATTCCTCTTCCTAATTTTCTTGACAATATGTTCTTTTTGTTATAAAAAACAAGAGCCAAACAGCATCTCAACATAAGGAGGTGATAACCGGCAAGAAGACTACTCTTTTGAACAGGAGGTGGTTGAAATCAAAAGATATCGAACTAATGCAGGTCGAATGATAAGACCAATAAAGGAGGGGATCTTATGAAAAAACTCATTGCGATTCTCGGTTTGTGTATATCGGTGGCTTTCGCCATGGCACCGTCTACAAATGCTGGACCGCTGCCCGAGGTAATCAAAATCGGCGGCCAGGGGGTGACCTCAGGAGCCCTCGCCGATTATGGACGCCAGATGATCATGGGGTCTACATTGGCCATTGACGAGATAAACGCGGCGGGTGGCATATTGGGGAGCAAACTGGAGTTGAAGTTTATGGATTCGGAGGTAAAGCCGGCGGTAGCGGTCAAGAATGCCAGGTATATGGTTCAGGATTGGGGGGCACACCTCCTCTTCGGAGTTGACTCCAGCGGGGTAAGCATGGCGGTCGGTCCCGTGCTGCCTGAGCTCGACCGGGTTCACATCTTCGTCCATGCGGCGACGGAAAAGCTGACCGAAAAGCTGGTTTACGAAAAGGGAATAAAGAATATCTTCCGGATAAGCGTCCCCGTATACCAGGACAGCATCATCTCAGCGATGATCTTCAAGGATTTCCCGGAAATCAAAAAATGGGCCACTATCGGGACAGATTATGAGTATGGGCGGACGTGCTGGACCATGTTTACATCTACAATGAAGAAATATCGCCCCGATGTGGAGTTCGTGGCAGAGGCCTGGGCACCCTTCTGGACCACTGATTTTTCGCCCCACATTTCAGCGGTTATGGCCAAGAAGCCCGATGCTATCTTTGCCACGCCGTGGGGAGGTGAAGCGGTAATGAACCTGCGGCAGGCACTGCTCCTCGGGGTTTTCGATCAGATCCAGGTATGGTGGCAGGCCATGGGTGGGTCCATAGATGTATTGGAGGGATTGGCAAGGCAGGTCGCCAAGAATCAGTTCAAGGGGAAGCTTTGGGCTACAGCCCGTTATATCCACAACTGGCCCGATACGCCTGAGAACAAGGCCTTCGTAAAGAAGTATGTCGAAAGGTGGGCCAGGTACCCCAACTATTCGGCGGAGACTTCCTACTCGGCCATCTATGTATTCAAGAGAGCCATCGAGAAGACCAAGAGCCTGGAAACGGCGAAGCTGATCAAGGCCATAGAGGGAATGAGGATTAAATGCCCGGGAGGTGAGCGGTACTTCAGGCCGGAGGACCATCAGGCCGTTTATACCGTTCCGGCTGGCAAGGTCGTTCACGATCCGGCTTATCCCTTACCCGTACTGGGGGAGCTCAGGGTGATACCTGCCAAAGACTACTATCGCAAACCGCCCTTCCCAGCCATTAAGTAAAAGGACAGAGGGGGAGCTGGTGATTTACTGGCTCCCCTTAAAATACGGAAATCGCAAAGAGCACCGGAAGAAAATGGAAATTCTGGAAACTCTTGCTTTTCAGGGGTTGGTTGGACTAAATCGGGCCATGTACCTCTGGCTCATCGCCGCTGGATTGACCATTGGATTTGGGGTCCTGGGAATCCTGAACTTCGCCCACGGAAGCCTTTTCATGCTGGGCGCCTATTTCGCCTTTACCTTCTATGGGCTCCTGGGGATCAATTTCTGGCTCTCCATCCTTCTCAGCCTCATCGGGGTGGCCTTGATAGGCTTGATCATGGAACGGTTCTTCCTGCGGCATATCTATCACCTGGACGTCCCTTATCAGATCCTCCTAACCTTCGGCTTTATCCTCATCTTCGATGATGCCGTGAAATGGAGATGGGGTGCCGTATTCATAATTCCCCCCATGCCGGACTTTTTCACTGGCGCCATAATGCTGTTCGGCAGACCCTTTCCTATCTATAATCTCTTCATCATCGGGGCAGGCGTAGGGGTCGCGCTCGCCCTCTGGCTCATCTTGGAGAGGACGTGGTGGGGAAGGATCATTCGAGCCTCGGCCTCGGATAGGGAGATGGCCAGTGCCATAGGGGTTAATATCCCCATTCTCTTTACAACCGTGTTCATGTTCGGCGCTGCCCTGGCAGCCCTCGGAGGGGCCGTGGGCACCCCTGTCCGGGGGGCGGCTCCCGGGATAGGGGCGACCATTATTATCGAGGCCTTTGTGGTGACGGTCATCGGGGGACTGGGAAATCTTAAGGGGGCCTTTGTCGGGGCCATCATCGTCGGGGTATTGACCGCCTACGGCATCCTGCTTTTCCCCATCTTTGAGCGGTTCATTATCTTCGTGGTGATGGCCATCGTCTTACTGCTAAAGCCGGAGGGGTTATTCGGTGAGTAGATCGATGATTGGACGAAATGTAAGACTCCCCATCCTCCTCCTTGTGGCGGTGATCGTGTTCTTGTTTCTGCTGCCTCACCTTGCGGGTAAATACGTCGTGTACGTAACGATGATTATTCTGCTGCTTTCCGTATTTGCCTTAGGGTTCAACCTCCTCTTGGGATATACGGGCCTCCTCTCCTTCGGCCAAGCGGGGTTTTACGCATGCGGGGCATATGGCTGCGCCAAGATGCTCCTGGTGATCCCCTCCCTTCTGCCGGGTATTATCTGCGGGGTAGTATTCGCTGGTATCATCGCCCTGATCTTGGGATTCCTCTGTATTCGGCATACCCGTATCTATTTCGCCATGCTCACCCTCTGCTTCGGGATGATGATCTACTCCCTGGCCTGGAAGTGGCGCTCCATGACCGGCGGAGATGACGGCCTAGTGGGCATACCGAGGGCTCCGCTGGAAATACCAGGCATCCTCAGCATTAATATGAGCTCAATGACAAATTACTATTACTTCGTCTTAATCGTCTGCCTGTTGGCCATCATCCTGCTTTACAGGATCGTTAGTTCCCCGTTCGGGCTCACGCTACAGGGCATTCGCGATAGCGAAAGTCGAATCGCCTTTGTCGGCATTTCCGTAAGGAACTATCGTCTCATCGCCTTCACCATTGCAGGTCTCTACGCCGGCCTGGCCGGAGCTCTTCTCCCCCCCTTAGAGAGCACGGTAACGCCGGACTATGCCCATTGGGCCCATTCCGCTGAACCTGTTTTGGCCTCGCTCCTGGGCGGCATTCATACCTTTGCCGGACCCATTGTGGGTGCATTTCTCTTCATTGTGATAAAGGACATCATCGTCCGGTTCACCGAGTACTGGTTGATTTGCCTTGGCACAATCGTGGTCGTATTGGTAATGGTCCTTCCCGGCGGGATAGTCAGTATCTTTGAAAAGCGGCTCGTCCCGTGGATTCGCCTGCGATTTGCCCAAGGGAGTCACCGATGACCCAGCTCTTAAGAACCGAGGGTCTCAGAAAGGCCTTTGGCCACTTTACGGCGGTGGATGGGGTGAATATCGATTTCACGGCGGAAGCGCTGACATCCATTATTGGCCCAAACGGGGCCGGCAAGACCACCCTGATCAACCTGTTGACCGGCAGCCTTCCCGTGGATTCGGGGAAAATTTTCTTCAAGAATCAAGAGATCACCACGATACCCACGGACGAACGGGTGCGAAGGGGAATAGGCCGTTCCTTCCAGATTATGAACATCTTCCCCATGTTAACGGTTTTCAGGAATATCCAGCTTCCCGTCTTATCGCTCCTCCGGAAGAGCCTCAAGTTCTTCTCCCGACTTGACGGACATCCGGATGCAATGGAGGAGGTTGAAAGGGTTCTGAAAGAAGTTGGGTTGTGGGACAGAAGGGATATGGTAGCCGGGGAATTATCCCACGGTGATCAGAGGCTCTTGGAAATGGGTATCGCCATTGCGTCGAAACCCGAGCTCTGCTTCCTGGACGAACCAACAGCAGGGATGAATCCGGTGGAGCGGGTGAAAATCCTGGAAAATATCAGAAAACTCTCCGGGGAGAAGCGAACGACCTTTGTAATCGTAGAGCATGATATGGACGTGGTTTTCAGCCTCTCGGATCGCATCGTTGTCATGCACAGGGGTGGCATCATAGCCGATGGGAAACCGGGTGAAATCAAGGAAAACCAAGACGTCAAGGAGGTCTATCTCGGGGAGGAATTGGGGGAAGAATTGCGATGATCCTTGAAATCCAGGAGATCGATACCTACTACAGCCAAAGCCATGTCCTTCAGGGTATCTCCCTGAGCATCGATGAGGGGGAGGTCGTTTCGCTCCTTGGTAGAAATGGAGTCGGAAAGACCACAACCCTCAGGAGTATCATGGGCCTAACTCCGCCCAGAAGGGGAAGCATCAAATTCCAAGGGGAAGAGATAGCCGGAAAAAGCCCCTTTGAGATTGCCCGGCTGGGAATCGGATATGTCCCCGACGACCGCCGGATATTCCCCGATTTGACCACCTTCGAGAACCTTGAAATTGCCAGGCGTATGTCTCGGAGGAAACAAGGCTATTGGACAATAGACACCGTTTGTGACCTCTTCCCCGTGCTGAGGGATCTTGGTTCCAGCAAGGGAACCCATCTCAGCGGGGGTGAACAGAAGATGCTCGCCATCGGCCGGGCACTGATGAAGAATCCCGGTATCATCCTGCTGGACGAGCCCGCCGAGGGATTAGCTCCGCTGGTTGTCAAGAACCTGATGGATGTCATAAAGAGGATTCGGGATGGGGGGGTAACGATATTGCTGGCGGATCAGAACCTCAAGTTTTGCAGGGCGGTGGCGGATCGCGGATATATCCTGGAGAAGGGCATAATCCAATACGATGGGACTATGAAGGAGATATGGGAGAACGAGGAGGTGGTCTCTAAATACCTCGTCGTCTGATGAGCCAATACCAACCAAAAGTGCCTAACCCGGTACACACACTACAGCGTACCTAGATTAGGCACTTTCAATTCTCACCCAAAGCTAAATTGGTTCAAGAGCTTCTACAACGCCTCGGGTGCGCAAAGGTTCTTTTCATCTGCGGCAGTTCGGCCACAGCCCTTGCAGACGAACTTGGGATTCCTTACGAGGCTTTTATAGCCCTCAAGATTCTCTTTCAAGTAACCGGTGTTCTGCAGGAGACACAGATGCTCTTCGTGCCCTGGGTGGGGCATCTTAACCTCCGCCATTTCTCATCCCTCCTTTCTCCCATGGATATTCGTTATTAGGAGAAAAATAGCAAAATGTTGGGGGACACTTCAAGATAACCACCCAATTGTTTCTTTTTTGGAGGGTCTTCGGGTTCGATATCTGAGATACACTATCGCGGCATGGCAATAATCTCTCTCACCTTCAGGTCGAAAAACCGATTCTGATTGGCCGAGCGAATGACGATGGCTGAATCGGCCCCCTTGCCAGTTCCCGCTATGGCGATAATATCCTCATCCACCGGTACGGCCCCGGCATCGGCCGCCATGATGGAACATTCAATAGCAGCCTTCACCCCTTGGGAGAACCTACGGAAGACCTCGGCCACGATCTCAAGCAGGTCGATACCACCGAATTTGGTCCGGTATGATCTGCTTATGCTACTCAGGGCGTGGGTTCCGGTGACTACCGTGCATCCCGCTTCCAATAAACAGGCTCTATCCTCCCGCTTCAGCTCATTCGCTCCGGTTTCAGAGTAACCCCAGTGGTGAGTGACCACCACGACTTGCCCGGTGTAATTCATTTCCTCGCAAAGATCCACTAAACGGAAGGCCGTCCTGCCGCTGGCCGAAGCCACAACCATATATCTAATCTTGAGTCCTTGAGCCCGCTCAATGGCGCCCCTAAGGGTCTTCTCCGTATTTTGAGGGCCAGTAGTAGAAAAGGAATAGGTACGAAGAACTTCCTCAACCATTTCTCCCCCCTTCCACTCACTTCATTGGAGTTCACCTTCGAAGCCCGGCGGCTTCCTCCTCTCCCCTCAGCATCCCTATGAGAAAGGAAAGCTCGCCATTTCTCAGGAGATACGAAATGGAGATATATGTCAAAATCCCCGCACCAATCCCTGCCGCCAGGAAGAGGACTTTCTCGCCCCAGTAACCGGGATCAATCCAGGATGTGCTATCGATTATCCAATGGGCAACCCACCCCATGATGGTGCTGGCCACGCCCACTTGAAACAGGGAACTGAGGATTTTCGACCAATAGATCTCCCCTATTCTCTTCCTCAGCCAAACAAAAAGGAGCAAGAAATTGACCATGGATGCCAGGGAGTTGGCCAGGGCGAGCCCACCATGTTTTAGGGGGCCCATGAGAATGAGGCTCAACGCTGCATTGGCCAACAGGGATACCACAGCTATTTTCACGGGGGTCTTGGTGTCCTGGACCGCATAGAAGGCTGGTGCAAGAATCCTCACTCCTGCTATGGCCCATAGCCCAATGCCGTAATAGAAGAGCGCCTGCGCGGTTAAGATGGTGTCCTGGTAATCGAAGGCACCATGTTGAAAGAGAAGGTGGATGATGGGGATCCTCAATACGATGAGGCCCACCATGGCCGGGATCGCCACAAAGAATACAAGCCTCAGCGAAAAACCGATGGTATCCCGAAATTCCTCCATTTTCCCCTTGGAGACCAACTGCGAAAAACTGGGAAGGGCAGCCGTGCCCAAGGCGATGACGAAGATACCCAGGGGAAACTCGATCAGGCGATATGCGAAGTAGAGCCAGGATATGGATCCCTCTAGGAGAAAGGATGCCAAAATTTGCCCCACCAAGACGTTGACCTGGACAACGGCAACGCCAAGGAGCGCCGGCCCCATCAATATGCAAATCCGCTTGATGGCCGGATGGAGGAAATGGAAGTTGAGCCTGAACAGCACCCCCCTTTTGATCAAAAAGGGAAGCTGGAAGGCTAATTGAATAACCCCTCCGGAAAAGACCCCGATGGCCAGGGAGACGATGGGAGCGGCTAGTCGGCTTGAGAGAAAATACGCCGCAGTGATCATGGAAATATTGAGCAGGGCGGGGGCTAGGGCGGGTGCGGCGAAATGCCGGTGGGCATTCAAAACGCCCATGGCCAAGGCGACCAAACCAATGAAAAAGAGATAGGGAAAGACGATCCGTGTCATGAGGATGGTCAACTGGACCTGGTGTAGATCATCGAAGCCCGGGGCTAACACCGCGATAATTTGGGGGGAGAAGATGATTCCCAAAGCGGCCAACCCCATCAACACCGAGGAGGCCAGAGTAAAGGCAACATCAACGAGCTCCTGGGAGTCCTCTCTCGAACGTTGGACGAGGTAGTCGGTATAGACGGGAATGAAGGAAACGGTCATGGATCCTTCCCCGAAAAGCCTCCTCAGGGTATTGGGAATCCTAAAGGCAACGAAGAAGGCATCCGTGGCCCAGCCGGCTCCAAAAAGATACGCGATCACCATATCCCGCGCGTATCCCAGGATGCGGCTGAGCAGGGTAGCTGACCCCACAACCCCCGCTGCCCTCGCTATCCTCTCACGTTCCGTCGGCATGAAGAGAGCCCTTGACACGCATGCGTTAAAATGATTAAAATTGTTGATCGCACGATGCCTGTCAATACGGCAACAAACTGAGAAAAACCCATCCCCGCAACGGAGGCGATGAGTTGGCCACTCACAAGTCAGCACTCAAGAGGCAGAGGCAGAATGAGAAAAAGAGGGCGAGGAACGTACACATACGATCCACGTTGAAAACCGTCATTAAGAGGGTAAGATTGGCTGTGGAGGCCAAGGATGTCGAAAAGGCAAGAACTGCCTTGGCCGAGGCCATACCTGCTATCAATAAAGCCAAATCCAAGGGGGTGATTCACGGGAATACCGCATCCAGAAAGGTCTCACGACTCACCCGATTAGTCAACTCCCTCCAATGAGATCTCTGAAAAACTCGCTCTTCGTAGCTCAAGCCCTCAGAGTTCATTTTCCGGTTTTTTAGACATTTCTCAACCGCCTCAGTGACACAAATCAATCACCAGCTTCTCCAAAAGGAGCTCTTTCGATACGGTCGTCGTCTTTATGGCCAGATCGGCCTGGACAAATCGACGAAATGCCTCCCGTAGGTTATCCTCGGTGAAAGAGGAGCTCTGATCAAGGAGGGATTCCAAATAAAAATGGTGGACCTTGAGCTTTCTTCCCACCGCCTCCTTTGTCACCCCCTCTGATACCAGGCATTTCGCCTTCCAGAGCAAACGAAACTGGCGAGCGATCATGCCGAGGATTTTCAGATGGGCCTCTCCTGCCTGCAACATCTTTCTCAAGATCCTCAAAGCCTCAAGGGAATTCCTCATTCCAATGGCATCGGTCAGCTCAAATATCGTCCTCGTCTTCACCTCCGAAACCACCTCCTCCACATCGTCCAGCTCGATGACGGGCTTTTCCCCAACATGGGCCACCGCTTTTTGAATCTCGTTGTGGAGCTCCCGAAGGCGGTTTCCCACCATATCCTTGAGATATTCCGCCCCGTCCCTGGTCATTCGCTTTCCATGGGCCTGGGCCTCCCGCTTGATCCAGCCTATCAATTTCCCGGCAAAGAAGGGCCTCACCTGGATCACCGCGCCTACCTCTCTTATCCTGGAAAAGTATTGCTTCCACGGCCCACCCCTTTCCCCCCAAAGGACGAGGCATGTTGAGGGAGAAGGCTTCTCCACATATGCCAGGAGTTGGCCGACGTCATGGGCCGAAAAGCGGTCCGCCTCCTTAACCAAGATAAACCGCCAAGGGTTCAGCACGGGTACGGTCCGCGCGGCATCAACGATCCTCGATGGTGGAACCTCACCAGCTGAGTAGACATCCCTATTGAACTCCTGGAGATGAGTTGGAATAAGCCTTGCGCGAAGCTCATCGATCCCTTTCTCGATAAGATAGGGCTCATCACCATAAAGATAGAGGACGAGGGGAATATTCCCGTTGTTCCATTCCCCATCCAGTGTATAGATGTTCACTATCTCACCCCATATCGACGGCATCACCAATGGTACATGGCCGATTATAATCCCTCAAACAATCTCCGGCGAATTCTCCTCGCCAATTTCTCCGCGATCGCCTGAATGGCCCTCTCCTTTTCCGCCTCAGTGAAAAGGACTTCCGAGGAAACCCTGTAGACATCCGACTCCAAAAGGCCCCTCTCACTCCAAAGCATCTCTCCTTTTCTATTCCGTTTCACCATTACGTCCAGGGTGACCCACGTCCTATACTCCGACACCACCCCGGTGGGATCATATGCCACCGATGAGGTGGTGAACGATGTGACCGTTCCCTCCATAATGGCATCGGCCTCATCTTGTCCGACAACCTTGAGTCGTCTGTCCTTGATAAGCTCCCTCAAGAGGGCATTGGTGACGATGGTCTCGATGCCCGCTTCATAGGTCTCATTGTTGAAGGTTGGAACGGCAATGGATCGAATTTCCGATGGTGGACCGAAACCTTCTCCTGCAAATCGGTACCCGCAACCCATCTCCACCAGCAGAAGAAAGATGAGAAAAAAGAGAATGTGACCTTTAACTGGGTGCATCACGGGAATGACAAAGGCGAAAAGAAACAGGTTTTTTAGGGCCCAACAAAAGAGAACGGGATCAGGCACAGACGATATTGATCAACTTTCTGGGCACCAGGATGACCCGCTTAACGGCCTTTTCCTGGATATGCCTTCTTACCTTCTCCCTCTCCAGTGTCACCCCTTTGATCTCCTCCTCTCCCATCGAGGACGGGACGGTAACCCTATCCCTCACCTTACCGTTCACCTGAATGACTATCAGGACCTCCTCTTCAACGATGGCCTCCCGATCGTAATCGGGCCATGGGGTTTTCATAATGCTTTCCCCCTTTCCCATGGCTTCCCATAACTCCTCCGCGATGTGGGGAACAAAGGGGGAGAGGAGGAGAATTACCGCCTCAAGTGCTTCCTTGAATACCGAATATCCCGTAGGATCCCCTCTCTTTTCCGGTTCGAACTGATAGAGAGCATTAACCAGCTCCATAATGGCGCTGATGGCAGTGTTGAAATGAAACCGCTCGATATCCTCGCCTACCTTCTTGATGGTCTTATGGACTTTCCCTCGCAGTTCCCTCAGATCTCGTTCGATGGAGGCCTCACGCGAATATGGCACGACCCCCTTTATCCAGCCGTGATTTTCGTAAACCAACCGCCATACCCTGCTGAGAAACCGGAATGATCCCTCAACCCCTTGATCGCTCCAATCGAGATCCTTCTCGGGCGGGGATGCGAAGAGGCAAAACAACCGGGCAGTGTCAGCACCGTATTTGCTAACGAGGTATTCTGGATCAACGATGTTACCCCGCGATTTGGACATCTTCGCCCCATCCTTGATGACCATTCCTTGCGTCAAAAGCCTTGTAAAGGGTTCTTTATCCCTCACCAGGCCTAGTTCCCCGAGGACTCTGGCAAAGAAGCGTGAGTAGAGGAGATGGAGAATGGCGTGTTCTATGCCTCCGATGTATTGATCAACGGGCATCCAATAGTCGACCTTCTCCTTGTCCAGGGGTCCTTGCTCGTACCGGGGGGACGCGAACCGATCGAAGTACCACGAGGACTCCACGAAGGTATCCATGGTATCGGTCTCCCTGCGAGCATCTCCGTCACATTGAGGACACCGAGTTTCGACGAAATCCCGACATTCCGCCAATGGAGATCCTCCCGTGCCCGTAAATTCCACGTCATGGGGCAACACAACGGGAAGATCCTCTTCCGGAACGGGTTGCATTCCACACCGAGGGCAATAGATGATGGGAATGGGGGCCCCCCAGTACCGTTGCCGGGAAATGCCCCAATCCCGGATACGATAGTTGACGCTCCTCTTTCCCAACGCCTTGGCTTCCAGGTACCGGACGATTGCCTCGCGAGCCGCAATGCTATCCATCTCGTTGAACTGGCCGGAATTGACCAGTGTTCCCTCCTCCACATAGGCCTCAGTTATAGTCTCCGCACTCAAGGGGCTATCGGGCGGTTGGATCACCACAATCACGGGAAGGCCATATCGCTTGGCGAATTCGAAATCCCTCTGATCGTGGGCCGGCACTGCCATTACCGCCCCCGTTCCGTATTCCATGAGGACGAAATTGGCTGAATAAATGGGCATCTTCATGCCCGTCATGGGATTGAGACAATACGCCCCGACAAAAACCCCCTCCTTTTTCGTGTCCTCCGCCGTCCTCCCGGCTAAGCTCTGCCTTTTCACCCTTTCCACGAATTCCCTCACATCGGTCTCCTGGGACCTCCCCTTCGACAATTCCAACGTCAGGGGATGCTCTGGGGCCAAGGTCATAAACGTTGCGCCGAAGACGGTATCTTGGCGGGTTGTGAATACGGTGATAGCCTCCTCTGAATTCTCCAGGGAAAATCGAATCTCGGCCCCCTCGCTCCTCCCGATCCAATTCCGCTGCATCCTCAATACCCGTTCGGGCCACCCCGGCAACTTATCACAATATTCCAGGAGGTCCTCGGCGTAATCGCTGATCTTGAGAAACCACTGGTCCAACTCCTTCTCAGTCACTTCTGACTCACACCGCCAACAGAGACCCGCCTCAACCTGCTCATTGGCCAGCACCGTCTGGCAGCTCGGACACCAGTTCACCAGGGATCGCTTCTTATACGCCACGTCCCTCTCGAACATCTTGAGGAAAAACCACTGCTCCCATCTGTAGTATTCCCCATCGCAGGTGGCAATCTCCCTCTCCCAGTCGTAGCTAAAACCCATTCGCTTAAGCTGGCGTCGCATCGTATCGATGTTCTCATAGGTCCATCTGGCGGGATGCACACCGCTCTCTATGGCCGCGTTCTCGGCGGGCATGCCAAAAGCATCCCATCCCATTGGGTGGAGGACGTTATACCCTTTCATTACCTTATACCGGGCCACGACGTCCCCAATGGAATAGTTCCGCATGTGTCCCATGTGGATTGCCCCCGATGGATATGGATACATCTCCAGGAGATAGTATTTCTCCTTGGATGGGTCTTCCACGGACCGGAACAGTTTTTTCTCCTCCCAATACTCCTGCCATTTCCCCTCAATGGCCTCTGGATGATACTTCTCGTCCATTTTGCCTCTGCAACCCCATACTCGAAAAAACTCGCTCCTCGCCGCTCAACCATATTTTTTCGACGATTGCAACAATTGCGGCACCTTCAACCCAGAACTGAGTTTGAAACCCCTCCCGGTCCTTAGGAGTGGATGTCGAAAAAATATACATTCGCGCTCAGAGCTCGTTTTTCCGCTCTCCCATGGATTTCTCCATTTGAACTTTGATATTGACTCTCGGGTCTGTGCTCGTGATCCATGTCCATGATGATTAGGACCGAAGACCGCGGACGGCAGACCGCGTTAGAAGATCGTGTTCGTGCTTGTGGGTCGGACCCCGTCATTTGTCATTTGGATTTTGAACTTTCGATTTTAACCAATAAAACCAATCGAACTAATACAACCAACCAACTCATTGCCATTTGTCATTTTTCCTTCTGCATCCAACCTCCACCCTCTAACCTCTTTCCCTTTTCCGACTGAACCACTAGGTAATGCTCGCTCCAAGGATATTTGCAACAACCTATCCATAACTATCCATAAGTAAGACGGACACGGAAAACGGTCAACGAATCACGACATCACCTTCCCATCATCTTCCGGATCTTCAGCCTCAAGGCATTGAGCCTAATGAACCCTCCCGCATCCTTCTGCTCATAGACGCTGTCCTCATCAAAGGTCGCGAATTCACCGCTATAGAGGGATTTCTCCGACTTTCGTCCTGTGACGATGCAATTCCCCTTGTAGAGTTTTAATCGTACAGTCCCCGTCACATCCCTCTGGGTTTCATCGATGGTCTTCCTCATAACGTCCATTTCAGGGGAAAACCAGTAACCGTAGTAGATCAACTCCGAAATCTTGGGAACCAGGGAGTCCCTCAGGTGCATCACCTCACGATCCATGGTGATGGACTCTATCGCCCGATGCGCCACATGCAGAATCGTCCCGCCGGGAGTTTCGTACACCCCCCTCGATTTCATCCCCACATAGCGATTTTCAACCATGTCCACACGGCCAATCCCGTTTTCCCCCCCGATCTCATTCAACCTCGCCAACAGCGTGGCCGGGGAGTGAGCCTTCCCATCAATCCTCATGGGGATGCCGTCCTCGAAATCGATCTCGATATCCCGCGGCCTATCCGGGGCCCGCTCCGGCGAGGCGGTCATGAGAAACATATCTTCCTTCGGTTCTAACCATGGGTCCTCCAGGATTCCAGCCTCGAAGCTGACATGAAAGAGATTCTGATCGATGCTGTACGGCTTTTCCACAGTAACTGGAACGGGAATCCGGTTCTCCTTGGCGTAGCGAACGAGATCTTTGCGAGACCTCAAATCCCACGATCTCCAGGGAGAGATGACGGTGATAGTGGGATTCAGGGCCATGTAGGTAAGCTCAAACCTCACCTGATCATTTCCCTTCCCCGTCGCCCCGTGGGCTACGGCATCGGCATCCTCCCTCTCGACAACCTCCATTTGCTTCTTGGCAATGAGGGGCCTCGCGATGGATGTCCCCAGGAGATATCCGCCCTCGTAGATGGCATTGGCTTTTAAAGCCCTAAAGATGAAATCCCCTACGAACTCCTCCCGTACATCCTCGACATAGACCTTGCTCGCCCCCGTTGCCAACGCCTTGGACTTTACTCCCTCCAGGTCTTCCCCCTGGCCCAGATCCGCGACGAAGGCGACCACTTCACACGCATACTCATTCCGTAACCATTTCAAGATGACCGATGTATCTAATCCACCGGAATAGGCTAGTACGATCTTGCTTATACGGGATCCCATATTACCTCCATATCGCTCATCATCTCCGTCACCCCATTATTTCCACCGAGTCATCCCACTGCAAGACCTGGCTTGAGATTGATTTATCCCATCAACCACTCCAATATGGCCTTCTGCACGTGAAGCCGATTCTCCGCCTGATCCCAAACGATGGAATGGCTTCCGTCCATTACCTCATCAGTTATCTCCTCACCCCGATGAGCGGGAAGACAGTGCATGACCTTAACCCCGGTTTCTGCCGCCTCCACGAGACGGGAGTTGATCTGATAATCCTTAAAATCCCGGAGGCGTTTTGCGTGTTCATCCTCCTTTCCCATGCTCGCCCACACATCGGTGTAGATGACATCCGCCTCCAAAACGGCCTCGTAGGGATCATTGACTAGTTGAATCTTCCGCCCCGATTCCCTTCTCGCCCTCTCGAGGATCGATGGATCCGGTCCGTACCCCTTCGGGCAAGCTAGGGAGAGCTGGATATCCAACCGAGCAGCACAGTTGATCCAGGAGTTAGCCACGTTGTTCCCATCCCCGACATAGGCCACCTTCAGCCCTCGATATCCGCCCATCTTCTCCGTGATGGTGAAGACGTCGGAGAGAATCTGGCAGGGGTGGAGCAGATCGCTGAGACCATTTATGACGGGGATTGTTGCATATCGAGCCAACTCCTGTATGGTCTCATGGGAAAATGTCCTTGCCATGATCCCATCCACGTATCGAGAGAAGACCCGTGCCGTATCCGAAACGGTCTCTCCGCGGCTCAACTGCATATCTTTGAAATCGAGGAAGAGGGCGTAACCCCCCAGTTGATACATCCCCACCTCAAAGGAAACCCGGGTCCGAGTGGAGGCCTTCTCGAAAATGAGACCCAGGGCCTTCCCCTTCAGGGGGGTATACGAGAGGGCCTCCTTCTGCTTCGACTTTAAGACGGCCGCCCTCTCCATCAAATGATCGATCTCATCCCGGCTCAAGGAGATGATATCAACCAAGTCCCTCTTCATACATCACCTCCGCATTCCGTGAAAATCCCATCCAGGGTCGCGATCAACAGGTCCACCTCTTCGGGGGTTACGATCAAGGGCGGCAGGAATCTGAGGACGTTGCCCATGGTACAGTTGATGAGGAATCCTTGTTCCATGCACCGAGTCACGATCTGGCTCCCCTCAAAACCCAATTGCATGCCGACGATCAGGCCCTTACCCCTCACCTCCTCGATGAAAGGATATTTCTCCTTCAGGTCTATGAGTCGGCTGAAGAAATGGTCCCCCACCCGTCTGCAATTTTCCAAGACTCCACCCTCCAGCAAGACCGAGAGGGCGGCCATCCCTGCTGACGTAGCCAGCGGATTTCCCCCGAATGTGGATGCGTGTGTCCCCGGCGTGAAGCTCCTGGCCACCTCCTCGGCAGCCAACATCGCCCCTATGGGCACACCCCCGGCCAGTGACTTAGCTAGGGTCATGATATCCGGACATACTCCATCGTGCTCATGGGCAAAGAGCTTTCCCGTCCTGCCCATGCCAACCTGGACCTCGTCGAAGATCAAGAGGATCCCCCTCTCATGACAAAGCTCCCGAAGGCCCCTCAAGTAACCCTCGGAGGGACAATTCACCCCACCCTCACCCTGGATCGGCTCGACCATAATGGCACACGTTTGGGGAGTAACTGCCCGGAGTATGGCATCCATATCGTTAAAGGGGACGTATTTGAAACCGGGAACCAAGGGATCGAACCCCTTCTGAATTTTTTCCTGCCCCGTCGCGCTCATCGTGGCCATTGTCCTCCCATGGAAAGATTTCTCCATGGTAATGATTTCGAATCCCTCCGCTCGCCCGCTATCCTTTGCGTACTTCTTCGCCAATTTCATCGCAGCTTCATTTGCCTCCGCGCCGCTATTACAGAAGAACGCCCTCTCGGCGAAGGAGTTCTCGACCAGCAGTTTGGCCAGCTCAATCTGGGGCTCGATGTGATAGAAATTGGAGACATGGATGAGCTCTTGGGATTGATCATGAATTGCCCGAACCACTTTCGGATGGCAGTGCCCGAGATTGCAAACGGCCAACCCGGCCACAAAATCGAGGTATTCCCTTCCATCGCTGTCCCAGACCTTACAGCCTTGACCCCTCACCAGTACAAGGGGAAATCTGGAGTACGTGTTTGCGATATACCTCTGAGACTCGGCAATGAGCGTCTTGGTATCCTTCATCGAGCTTGCTCCCCCGCGCGTTTCCCCTCTATCTGAGTGCCTATCCCTTCGTCCGTAAAAATCTCAAGGAGTAGGGCGTGCTCAATCCTTCCATCGATGATGTGGGTCTTGACTACGCCCTCTCGGAGGGCATCCAAACAACACCGGAGTTTTGGAATCATTCCCCCGACAATGATCCCCTCTTCGAGGAGCTTTTTTGCCTCCGCGACATTGAGGGTCGGAATCAATTGGTCCCCCTTGTCCAGTATTCCCGGAACATCCGTCAACAGGACCAGCTTCTCGGCCTTGAGAGCGGAGGCGATCTTTCCGGCAACCAAATCGGCGTTGATATTGTAACTTTCCCCTCCCTCCCCCACGCCGACGGGTGAAATGACCGGAATGAAATGCTTCTCTTCCATGGCCAAAATGACCGATGGGTTGATGGACTCCACCTCGCCAACCATGCCGATATCAACGCGCTCAGGGGGGTTCCCATCTTCCCTCCTCTTGTAGACATTCATCTTCCTGGCAAGGATGAGCTGGCCATCCTTTCCACTGAGCCCCACTGCTTTCCCCCCATGACGATTGATCAAACCCACGATCTCCTTGTTCACCTTTCCAACCAGGACCATCTCCACCACGTCCATAGTCCCACCGTTCGTAACCCTCATGCCCTCGATGAATTCCGTCTTCTTTCCCATCTGGTCCAATACCTTCCCGATTTGTGGGCCACCACCGTGGACGATGACCGGATTGAAGCCGATGTACCTCATGAGAACTACGTCCAATGCAAAGCTCTTTTTCAGGACCTCATCTATCATGGCATTTCCGCCGTATTTGATGACAATGGTCTTGTCATAGAACCTCCGGATATACGGCAACGCCTCGATGAGGAGTTTAGCCTTCTTGATCGTATCCTCCATATGTCCCACCATTCATGGTATGCAGACCATACGAGGAACTGGATACCGTACACCCTGAGCCTCCGTACAATACCCTTACAGGATATATCGGCTCAAATCCTCGTCCTCGATGAAATCCCTCAGCCTATCCCTCACATACGCGGAATCGATGACGATCTTCCTTTCGCGGGCGTCCGGGGCATCGAAGGAAATCTGCTCCAGGAGTTTCTCCATAATGGTATAGAGCCTTCTTGCACCGATATTTTCGCTCCTCTCGTTGATGATCTGGGCTATCTCCGCGATCTCAGCTATGGCATCGTCGGGAAATACCAAATCCATTGACTCCGTTTTGAGCAGGGCGGTATACTGTTTTATCAGAGCATTTTGGGGCTCGGTGAGGATCCGAATGAAGTCCTCTTTGCCGAGGGAATTGAGCTCCACCCGAATGGGAAAACGCCCCTGGAGCTCTGGAATGAGATCCGACGGCTTCGATACATGAAATGCCCCGGCGGCGATAAAGAAGATATGGTCCGTCTTCACCAGGCCATATTTCGTTGTCACCGTTGTTCCCTCAACGATGGGCAGAATATCTCTCTGGACGCCTTCCCTCGAGACGTCGGGACCATGAACGGATTCCCTTCCCGCGATTTTGTCGATCTCATCCAAGAAGATAATCCCCGATTGTTCTATCCTCTCTATGGCCAGCCTCACCACCTTGTCCATGTCGACCAATTTCTGAGCCTCCTCATGGGAGAGGATGGTCAAGGCCTCGGGGATTTTTACCCTCCTTCTCTTGCTCCTCTGGGGAAAGAGGTTTCCGAACATGTCCCTGAGGTTGATATCCATCTCCTCCATGCCCGAGGCGGAGAAGATCTCGACGATGGGGATATTTCTGTCCGGCGTCTCGATCTCCACATAACGATCGTCCAGCCTTCCGTCCTTCAATAGTTGTCGCAACTTCTCCCTGGTCGCGCTCTGAGGTGGCAGGCTCTCCTCGAGAGTTCTCACGGATCCCAGCACGGGGTTTTCCTCCGCGCCCTTTTCGGTTTTTGCCCTTGGCAAGAGGAGATCCAACACCCTCTCCTCGGCCAACTCCCGGGCTCTTACCGTGACTTTTTCGGTCTCCTCCCCCTTGACCATGTTTACCGCCTGATCGGTGAGATCCCGAATCATGGACTCCACATCCCTGCCCACATATCCCACCTCCGTGAATTTCGAGGCCTCGATCTTCAGAAAAGGAGCTTGGGCAAGTCTCGCTAGCCTCCGAGCGATTTCGGTCTTTCCTACTCCGGTGGGACCGATCATGATGATGTTTTTCGGCGCAATCTCATCCCTCAGCTCCTCCGGGACTTGTTGTCGCCTCCACCTATTCCGGAGGGCAATGGCCACCGACCGTTTGGCCTCTTTCTGCCCCACTATGTACTTGTCGAGTTCGGAAACGATCTCCCGTGGGGTAAGGCTCTGCACTTCTTCGACCTCTCAGGAGGATTGCGGTTATAGCTCTTCGACGATGATACTGTCGTTGGTATAGACACAGATGGAGGCAGCGATCTTCATGGCCTCCTCTGCAATGGACCCGGCATCTAGCTTCGAATGATCGACCAATGCCTTGGCAGCAGCATGAGCATAAGGACCCCCGCTGCCAATGGCAGTCACACCCTCGTCGGGTTCGATTACATCTCCCGTACCCGATATGACCAAAGAACGATCTTTATCGGCGACGATGAGAAGGGCTTCTAGCCTTCTCAACACTCTATCAGTCCTCCATTCCTTGGCCAGCTCGACGGCCGCGCGCATCAGGTTGCCGTTATACTGTTCCAATTTCGACTCAAATTTTCCGAACAGCGTAAATGCATCAGCGCTGGCCCCAGCAAATCCCGCCAATACCCGGTCGTTATATATCTTTCTGACCTTTCTCGCCGTGCG
>CAYFXP010000031.1:0-2605 GCA_964346935.1 uncultured Syntrophobacterales bacterium | reverse complement strand
CAGCCTGCTGCGCAATCCGCTGGAGTCGCGTTGATATGGTTTGTGACCTCGAAGTGCCTCCCATATTTCCCTCCAGCTGAACGTTATGCCCGGCTTCGCCTTCCCTCGGGTGGGTCCCTTGGGCCTCGGTTCCCCACCTTCACCGGTACTATGCCCCGCTAAAGCTTGCCCTGAGCCTGTCGAAGGGACTGCCTGTCGCCCTTCTCGGGATCCTTAGCTCCTCGCGGGTCCCCCGATACCCTGGCCGGCACCGCCTCATTCGTGTTTCCCCTGCGCGGGAATCGCCGGTGAGCACGGTGCACTGCCCTTCCGACGCCTGGGCCTTTGTTCAGCCGGTGGCCCATCCCCTCCGGCTGCTCCAGATGGATGGGATGAATCGCCGCATCAGAGATGCACAGTAGTTGCTCGCTCTTTGAGGAGATCTCCAGCGCCACACCGGCTCATTTTTTTTCTTGACAAGGCCCGATTTTTATGTTTTATTAACAAGCCATCAGACACTATCAGAGGCAAGTTTTGAAAATGATGGGCAGGAGAGATTATTTTAGCTGGTTTAGCTATTACTATTTTGGCGCCTCAGTCTGCCCATCGCTTGGGATGATGGAGATGTAAAGGGTAAAAAACTTAGATACGGTAACCAAGCCATGGGTAGATTGGAAGATGCTATCCATGGCTTTTTTTTAACCTGGCCATGGTAGCAAACCTCACCATGGCCATTCTTTTTGGGGGTGGATGGGAAATGGTAATCGTAATGAATAAAAATGCCACAGAGTCTCAAATAGACCACGTTATCAAATGGATAGAGTCCGTTGGCTACATGGCGCATACCTCCTACGGGGTGGAACGAACTATCATTGGCGTGGTGGGAAATGATAGGGGCAAGGCCCAGCTAAGGAATGTCGGACACCTTCCGGGGGTGGAAAAGGTGGTGCCCATCCTCAAGCCCTATAAGCTGGCAAGCCGCGAGGCCAAAGAGGGGAATACGGTTATTCGAATCGATGATCTGGAAATTGGCGGTCCGGAATTTGTCGTTATGGCGGGCCCGTGTTCCGTTGAGAGCGAAGAGCAACTGATGGAAAGCGCCTATATCGCGAAAAAAGGGGGAGCCCACATCCTCAGAGGTGGGGCCTTCAAGCCAAGGACATCGCCGTATAGCTTTCAGGGCTTGGAAGAGGTGGGTTTGAAGCTTCTGGCAAGGGTTAGGCAAAAGACCGGCCTTCCCGTTGTCACGGAGGTCCTGAACACAACGGATGTGGACTTTGTGGAGGAGCACGCCGACGTCATCCAAATCGGTGCACGGAACGTCCAGAACTTCGCGCTTCTGAAAAAAGTGGGGTCCGCGCGCAAGCCGGTCCTCCTAAAGAGGGGGATGATGACGACGATTGAGGAACTTCTCATGTCCGCGGAACACATCCTCTCTTGCGGCAACGATAGGGTCATGCTGTGCGAGAGGGGGATTCGCACCTTTGAAACGGCAACGCGGAACACGCTCGATATCAGCGCCGTGCCGGTTCTCAAGGAGTTGACCCATCTGCCGATTATCGTCGATCCCAGCCATGCCGCGGGCCATTGGAGATATGTCATACCCCTTGCCAGGGCGGCAGTGGCCATCGGGGCCGATGGACTCCTCATTGAAGTCCACCCCGAGCCGGAAAAGGCCCTGTCCGATGGGGTACAGTCCCTCAAGCCGGAGAAGTTCTACCGATTAATGGAGGAAGTGAAGGCCCTCGAAAAGATCATAAGAATCGAGATAGAGGTGCTCCGATGAAGAGAATTAAGGTGAACCTCGACAGACAAATCTCTGCCACGTATGAAATCCATATGGGCGAAAATATTTTGGATCGCATGGGATTGGTCATCGCGAAGAACGACTGGGCTTCCCGCTACATTATCATAACGGATTCCAACATCCGCAGCCTCCACGGAAGGGAAGTCCTGGCCGGCCTCAGGGAAATCGATTTGAAGGTCGATATGATCGACTTCCCGGCGGGTGAGTCATCGAAGAATTTTCAAACCGTTCTCCACATCGCCGAGAGGATGATCGATCTGGGCGCCGACAGGACATCGGCCTTGATTGCTTTAGGTGGTGGGGTTGTTGGTGACATCACGGGTTTCCTCGCCTCCATCTATATGAGGTCCATTCCGTACATTCAGGTTCCCACGACCCTTCTTGCCCAGGTGGACAGCAGCATCGGCGGAAAGACGGGAATAGATCTTCTGGAGGGGAAGAATATGCTGGGGACCTTCCACCAGCCGAAGGGGGTCTTCATAGACCTGGCCTTCCTGAAGACATTACCACCACGGGAATTTGAGACCGGCCTGGCGGAGATTGTGAAGTATGGGGTGATCGATGACCCGGAACTGTTCGGTTTTCTTGAGGACAGGGTTGAGGCAATGAAGAGCCGGGACATGAGATTGATCGAGGAGGCGGTAACACGGTCATGCCGTATCAAGCAGGGAATCGTTGAGATCGATGAAATGGAAAAAGGGTTACGCCGCATTCTCAATTTTGGGCATACAATCGGGCACGCCATCGAGGCGGAATCCAATTATGCTATCTCTCACGGAGACGCCATGTCGATGGGCATGGTAACGGCGGCCCTCATAT
>CAYFXP010000030.1:0-4360 GCA_964346935.1 uncultured Syntrophobacterales bacterium | reverse complement strand
GGATCTATGGCCAGGGCGATGCCAATCTCAACGAGGCGTTGATCACCGTGGGAGACGACACCGCAAAGGGAATTCCTCCTATCCGATAGGCCGACGGTGTTCAGAATTCTGTCCGTCTCATCGTTTGCCCTCGTGAGGTTTCGGTCGAAGGGGAGTATCTTAGCCTTTTCCTTCAGCTTGGACAGGACCGCGACCCTGATGTTTTCATATACCGTCAGCTCCGGGAAGAGGTTAGTAATCTGAAAGATGCGGCTGATGCCTTGTCGTGCGATCTGATAAGGAGTGAGCCCGGTGATGTCTTTTCCCCGGAAATACACCTCGCCGGCCGTGGGCTTCAATCTGCCCGTTACCAGGTTGAAAAAGGTGGTTTTTCCCGCGCCATTGGGCCCGATAACTGCTGCAAGTTCTTTTTCCCTAAATGTGAGATCGACACCCGCAACCGCTGCAAGATCGCCGAAATGTTTTCTTAAGTTCTTGGTTTCAAGAATACTGGTATCCGCGCTCATGGCATTTCCCCTCGGGAGGCAACGAGTTTGCTCCGCATGAAGCCCACGATTCCCCCCGGGAGGAAAATGACAAACCCGATGAGAATCGCACCGAGATAAATCATCCACAATTCCGTATAGCCCGATATGATCTCCTTCAAGTACATGTATATCGCAGCTCCAACTGCTGGGCCCAGGAAAATCCTCATTCCCCCCAAAAGGCTCATAAATACGGGTTCAGCCGACTTGGTCCAGAAGGCGATGTCCGGGGCAATGGACATCTCGAAGGGAGCAAAAAGGGCGCCCGCTACCCCGCAAAAGAGGCCCGATATGACGAAGGAAACCAGCCGGTACCTCCTCATGGAGATTCCCACAAATTCAACCCGTTCGTGGTTTTCCCGGATGGACTTGAGGATTAGGCCGAAGGGAGAGTTGACGATTACCCAGAGAATAAAAACGCATATGCCAACTATAATGAGGGTGAAATAGTAGTAGGTCGATATATTCGAGAGGTCAAAGGACCATAGGTGTGGGCGAGGGATACCCACCAAGCCATCAGCACCACCGGTCAGGCTATCCCATTTCCAGAGAATGGTGTGGATCATCATTCCAAAGGCCAGGGTGAGCATGGCGAAGTAGATTTCATCCAGGCGAACGCAGAAAAAACCGATGAGCCAGGCCGAAAGGGTAGCCAAGATGATGGCCAAGAGAAATGCCAGGGGCAGGGAGGGGGTGACGCGGATGAGGATAAGACCCGTGGTGTATGCCCCAACGCTAAAGTAGGCCGCGTGTCCGAAGGAAAGGAGCCCCGTGTACCCAAAGAGGAGGTTAAAACTGATGGCAAAAAGGGCCATAATGAGCATCTCCGTGACGAAGACTACCAGAAAATCGGAGAGGTAGAAGGGTAACAGCGCCAGCGCTAGGATTGCAATGATAATCCAAAGGAGTTTGGAGCGGATGTTCACGGCGGCGAATCCGCCATCCCATTTCCCCTTTCCCATTAAGCGACCTCCTCCCCGAACAATCCGCGGGGTCGTATGATGAGAATGATGGCCATCAGGACATACATGAAGGCCATCTCAAAGCGAGAGAAATAGAAGATACCGAAGGCATTAAGCTGGCCCAGCAGCAGGGAGCCCAGCAGTGCCCCGGGGATGCTTCCCAATCCCCCAATTACCACCACCGCAAAGGCTTCAACGATGGTGTGAACGTCCAATTCGAGCATAATTGAGCGCAGTGGTGCAGCCAGAACCCCGGCAAGCCCCGCCAAGTATGCCCCAAAGGCAAAGACAACGGCATATAACTGTGGAACGTTAATTCCCAGCCCGCTGGCCACCTCCTTGTCCGATGAAGCAGCCCTGACCATTTTGCCCACCCTGGTTTTGGTCAGAAGAAACCATATAGCAAAGCCCACCAGTATCCCCATCAGAATTACGAAGAGGTTATAGCGCGGATACCCTGCGCCGAGCATGGGCAGGGCTCCCATCAGCACCTCCGGTTCCGAAACCGTATAATATGAGACCCCCCAGAAGAGCCTGATAATATCGGTTACCAGTAGGATAATCCCGAAGGTGAGGAGCAACTGAAATGTGATGTGAATTCCATAGACGGGGCGAAGCAAGATACGCTCGATGAGAACTCCAACCCCGGCGCAAACGAGGGGGGCGATGATCAGAGCCCACCAGAAGTTGCCAAGCCAATGGGTGAATTGGAAGGCGAAATAGGCCCCCAGCATGAACAGGGATCCATGGGCCAGGTTGAGAATTCCCAGGACGCCGAAGATCAACGTCAACCCTGAGGCGATAATAAAGAGGGTCATGGCGCTGGTTAGACCGTTCAGGAAGAAAAAGAAGAACATTGGAAAATCCACTGCGTCCTCCTCCGATGGATCTGCATCCCCTAATACAAGGTCCGCCCAACGGCCATGATTATTGAAGAGGACCATTGGGCGGAAACCTTGAGATACGGTCTCAAGACCCCCTTGGCTTATTTATCCCGCAACTATGTGCTCCCATCTCGCTGAGCCAGAATTGCCTCGGGGATCCCCAAGGATTAATGCGAAAATGGGAACCCGATGGGGCCTATTTAACGATGTGCTTCATCCAGGGCGGCTTGCCCTTTTCCGCACGGCGTTTCATGACATCCTCGATGGGCTCGATAACCTCCTTGCCCACCGAGTCCTTGATCTCGGCAACACGCATCGCTCCGCAGAAGCCCTCGAGCTCAGGTGCTTTTTGCGTATAACCCCACGGGACGTCCGAGATGGCCTGGTGGTCTTCCTTCCTGATCGACCTCTTGTATCCGGGCGTACTGAATTTCATTCCCTCCATCGCCTCAATTACCGCATCGGCCTTGGTTGTTTTCGCCTTTTCGATGGCCTTCTTGTATGCGTATATCAATCCATAGGCGTCGTGGGCCACGATGTGGGGAGGTTCACCCCAGAAACTTTCGAATTTCTCGACCCATTTCTTGTTCTTTTTCGTTGTGGGATGTTCAAACCAGTAGCCATGGGCCGAGGTGTAAAGGTTCTCGGGCATTTGCGATGCCTTTCCCTTTTTGATGGCAAGGGCGCTGAAGGAATCCAAAGCCAAGCCGGCTGGGGTCATGAAGGCCCCCACCTTTTCGAAGAACCCGTAACGTTTTGCCTGCTTGCAGAAGGTCACGAAATCTCCTCCCCACAGGGAAGAATAGACGGCATCCGGCTTTGCCCCGAGAAGCTTAAGGACGTAACTGGTGTAATCCCCCGTGGCGAATTTGGGCCATGCCTGAATTCGCATTACCTCCACATCCGACCTTCGGTTCAGTAAATGGCTGATAAAGGCCCCCCAAGAGTCCCAGCCGTAGCTGTAGTCCGGACCGATCACCGTCCACTTCTTGTGGGGCATCTTCGCGGCGATGGCGGCAGCTCCGGCCCCGATCTGATAGCAGTTGGGATGGACGCGAAATACGTATTTATTGAAGGCCTCGGTGGTGACTCGCGGGGATGCGGCGCAGGGGATGAGGCACATGGTCTTGAGTTCTTTCAAAACCGGGACCACCCCCAATGCAACGCCACTGCTGTTAAAGCCATGGAGAAAATCCGCGCGCCAATCGAGGACGAGCCTTCTTGCCTTCCTCACACCAACCTCGGGATTGACGGAATCGTCCTCAAATCTCAATTCAACTTTTCTCCCGAGGATTCCGCCCGCCTCGTTGATCTCATTGGCTGCTAACATTGAGCCCTGTCTCGCTGCGGCTCCCCAGGCGGCGACAACACCGGTAAGGGAATAGATGCCGCCGAACTTTATGGGTTTTTTGGCAGCCCAGGCCCTGCTTGGTCCACGGGATAAGCCGTGGAGGGCTGGTGCTCCTAGGATTCCCGCTCCGGCCGCGGAATACTTCAAAAATTTTCGCCTTGAGATTTTTTTCGTCATCAATAACACCTCCTTATAAACCTCTCTTAATCGAACTGTACGGAATGTTTCCCCCGATGAATCCCCCCTTTCTTTCGCGATATTGGCGAGTTTTCGATTAAAACGCCTTTTTTCTATCACACGAGATATTTTTGTCAAGATTTTTATTGTCCCTGGGACAACCCTCGTTAATTATTCACTGTGCAAAATCGTAATCAAATGATCATGTGAAGAAATAAAGCTGAAGAGAAATTTTACTTGATTTTCGACTATGGGTTATATTTAGTATCTCAGTTCAGCAATAAGAACTCGGTTAAGATTCTGGACAGATCTTAATGTAAAGAAGGGAGGGGAGGGATATGACGGAGGATAGGTATAACTACGAAACGAGTACGAAGTGGATTGAGGGGAAGAAGATGAAGCTCATGCTGGAGGGACAGCCCGAGCTTGAGGTCTGCCCACCGCCCGAATTCGGCGGACCAG
>CAYFXP010000029.1:0-2573 GCA_964346935.1 uncultured Syntrophobacterales bacterium | reverse complement strand
TGGTTGGACCTTTGCGAAGATGTACAAGACAATAGAAGATGAGTTCAAGCACGTAATCAATAAGGGTGGCCCGCTTTTCTCCTTGGGTCCTGCACATATCACTAGCGGCTGCGAACAATGAGGTAGCCAGGATTTTCGAATCATTTCTCATCCTGAAAGGAGGAGGGGCGATGCCTGTTTACTACAAGTGCAAGATTTGTGGAAGCGAGCATCCTTCCCAAATCGTTTTTCTAGACGAGGTATCATTCGCTAACAGTGCTTCTGAGAACATTGCCTTAAAATGTCCTATAAAACTCGTAACAGCCACATACCACAAAGGCGACATGTCCTGGCAAGATAATGTAACTCCTTTTGATTAATCTGGTAATACGGCTGTTTGAGAGTGCCTTGGCATGGGATTTTTCTGTTTTTTCTTGTCTTTTTCCTATCTGTCTCCCTAGTTTCCAAAGCCCAGATATGTAAACGGCCTAGATTAGATAAATTACTGGTAATAGGAAAATGAAAGAGAAAGGGGGAAGTAAATATTTCAAGCTGGAACTTTCCGGCAGGACACAAGAGAAAACTATCGATTTTTGTTTGAATCATTTCCCATAAAGGGCACCCATTCCGCTGATTGGATCTGAATCACTCATCCCTGTCCTGAGATTCATTGAATCATGCACGAAGAAGGCATGCAAAACCGAACACGCCGTGCAGATCACCGCCCGGAGAAGGGCCGCTCAGCCTCAGATGCCACCTGACACATTCACAGTAACGAGAGAGCGCGTTCCAAGCAGGCCTCGAATCGGCGATCGTCTTCCACTGTTCTTTTCCTCGGTCCCTTCGTCCTCCCGCCACTCCGTCGAACTCTGCTTTTGATCTCTCGCTCCTCTAACATAAACTCAATCCTGTCGGAACGAAATTCCCTACCGGTCGGGCTCAAACACCTCGCTCCCTTCCCCAGTGCAATGGCCGCCAATCCCTGATCCCAGGTTACGACAACGTCTCCTTCATCCGTCATATTTAGGATCTTTATATCAGCCTCCTGGGAGCCGTTTCCCACCACGACATGGTTATCCGACTCGATGTCATGATGAAAGCTGGCCACTGACCAGACCGGAACGCCGTATTTCCCTCCGAGGTTCATGCACATCCGCAGGACGGATTTTGGACAAGCATCGCCATCCACCACAATCTTCATGGAATCAGGCCCCTAGGTCACGAGGCCAAAATATGCTCATGGCTGGCCTCTTTTCATCTCTATTTCACAAATTCCACAAGCTCATCCACTGCTTTCCGCGGTTTCGCAGGCGGGCTCTCAGCGGGATAACCAGCGGGAACGAGGGCCACTAAGTTCCATCCCTCCCCGACCTCCAGGATTCCCTCGATCTTTTTCTTGGCTATGAGCGGTCCCGACATCCAGCAGGTCCCAAGGCCCATGCTGTGCAAGATAAGGAGGAGATGAACCACGAATCCCCCCATCTGCTGGATACTCGTCGGGGCCGAACGGCGGTCTTCTATCATTTCCTTGACGAGGGAGTCTTTTTCTCCCCTCTTTAAGAGGATGAGGTCGACTACGCTCTTGTACTCACCGGTCAGCGCCACTATGAGAATGGGCGCTTCTCGGAAGAAGGAAGCATTCTCCCTGTACCTCTCCGCGGTTTCCCCGTGTTCCTCAGCCTCGGGCCAGTTTGTGAGCGTATCAACCTTTTCCTGGACGGCATCCGCCACCGATTTGATGGTCTCCCGGTTCTTGACCACGAGGAATTTCCACGTCTGGAAATTGCCCCCACTCGGCGCCCAGCGGGCCAGGTCAAATGCCTGAACGAGGAGGTCGTCGGGCACATCCTTGTTAAGGTATTTTCTTATAGTCCTGCGATTCACCATAGCTTGTGCAAGGTCCATGATTCTCCCCCCTTTCCCCTGAATTCTTACCGGTTCTCGGGTATATAATACGCCCTACCCCTACGGGAAATGGCTTCTTCTGCCTAAATGTATCATATTGTCCCCCATTTTTCCCGGGCCTCCTTGACTGGAACGGACCCTTTCTATAAGGTACCTTAATCGAATCTCCAGTATCCCCTGTCGGATTATCGCGAAAGGATGGAAACTTATGGAAGAAGTAATTGGAAGGCAAATCGACGAAAAGTTTCATATCTGCGATAGCTGCGGGTATGACCGCGGATTTCACGTCTCCTTTCAACGTAAAGGGGGCCACTGCGAAATCGTACTCATTTGTCCGAACTGCGGTCAGCGGTATGGTATTGGCTGGAAGGTCACCCTTGCTGAAAATGCTGTCTGAGATTATTGCTCACATTTTCCTCTTTACTTCCCGCACGAAGAAGAGGAGCAGCACACAAATCATCGCTATGAATCCCAAGGATACCCATGCCAACCTGTAAGAACTGAATGTGTCCACGATGTAGCCAAAAAAGGTCGGCCCAAGGGTAACCCCGGCCAGGGTAAGAATACCCCCCAACCCCACAGCCTTCCCTTCACCGCGTCTACCGCCAAACTCCGACATGAGGGTCAGGAAAATCCCCCCAAAAGCGACCCCACTTACGCCCAAAATAAAGAGCACGGGATAGAGTCCC
>CAYFXP010000028.1:0-6105 GCA_964346935.1 uncultured Syntrophobacterales bacterium | reverse complement strand
TAGTTGAGTCTTTTTACGAGCTGTAAGATTCTCTTCCTCGTTTCCTCTCGGACTCGAGGATCATTATTCAGTGCCCGTGAAACGGTCATGTGGGAAACCTTTGCGATTTTGGCAATGTCCCTTATGGTCAATCGCTTGCTCTCCATCGGTTTTCTTTTTTCCCCTTCCGATGTACATTGTGGCCACTCAGCCTTAGCTCATCATTACTTATGCCACTGAGTGACTTAATGGTTTAACGAGGAATGTTGAAAGAATAATGTTACTAGTAACATTAAAATAAAGGAACGCCGTTGTCAAGTTATTGTTCCCGCAAAAGAGAGCAATATCTTCTCTTAGATTTCTCCCCAAGTTCGGCGTGATGGGTTTGGAAACCTCATCACGTCCGGCCTCGCGGCTACTTGGGTCGATCTATTGCCATGCGGCAGCGCGCGAGGATGGAGAGTACTTCGAAGGGCTGCTCGATCTCAGGGAAGGTCGGTACCCCTGCGGGTTCGAGAATGCGCTTGCATTCCTCCATGTATCGCATTTCACCGCTATAGGTGACAAGAAGGGGTTTATCAGGATACTTCTTCGCCAGTTCAATGAGGAAGTCAAAGGACGGAATCCCGGTTTCCCTCGAAAGCATGAGAACCGGAACCACTGCATCGATATTTGGGTCTTTAAACACTGCTTCCATGCCCTCTTTGTAACCGAGCTCGATTCCCATGAGCGCGACGGCACCCCATATGTCAACGGGATTTCTCATGCGGATATATGGCGGGCTAATATCCTTTATCCTCTGGAGGGCTTCCGGTCCCAATTCCGGCACCTCGAGCCCGAGGCGGGTGCAAAGGTCGGCGAGGACCACAAGCATTGCCCCGGATGGCGCCAAGAAACTGACCCGATTTCCCCTCGGCAAAGGAACCATGGAGAGCGCCTTTCCTGCCAGGACGAGGTGAGTGTACTCCCAGATCCTCACGACGCCGGCCTGACGGAGCAGGCTGTCAACGAGGCGGTCTTCTGCGGCCATGGCGGCAGTGTGAGCGACTGCGGCGTGCTTGCCAGCTTCTGTGGAACCGCTCTTGAGCATTACAAGTGGCTTTATACGGGTTACCTCGCTCGCTATTTCTAAGAAGCGCCGTGGCCGTTTGAGGCTTTCCAGGTACATGACGATTGCGGTCGTCTCGGGGTCATTCGCCAGGTACTCGAGGGCCTCGCTCTCATCGATATCCACCTTATTACCGAGGCCAATGACGCGTGCAACGCCGAAATGTTCCGATGTAAGGATGTATTTCATCGTGTGCGTAGCGAAGTTACCGGTTTGTGCGATATAGGATACCCTGCCGCGGCGGACCTTGCCCAGGGGGAAGAAGGTGGAAGTGAAACTATGGGGTGTCGATATATGCCCGGAGGTATTGGGCCCCAAGACGCGAATGCCCTCTTGCCGTATGATATCGATGAGCTCCTGCTGGATTTGCGCCCTGGGTTCGTCCACCTCGGCAAATCCACCGGCGGAGAGGACTATGTGCCTGATCCCCTTTGCCGCGCAATCCCGCAGGGCTTGGGGGGTCGTTTCTGCGGGGAGGATGACTATTGCCAAATCGATACCCGCCGGCAGGCTGGCGATTGATGGCAGGACGGGAATGCCCAGGATCTCTCCCCCCTTCGGGTTGACCAAGGAGAGTTTTCCCCCATAGCCATTGGCCAGGATGTTTTGAATGACCGTGTGCCCGGGTTTGCCAGGGACGGAAGAGGCTCCGATGACGGCAACGCTCTTGGGCTCAAAAAATGGACTTAATTTCCCATCCATAGCAAACCTTCCACAAACCTTCCACGTCTGCCTCGGAAAGAGCGGAAACCGGGTGAGGGTTCCTTTCGGCAAGAACGATGGCACGACGGAACAGATCCCGAACTCAGCGACGGATCTTTGTCCCAGCCCTAAGGACAACGAGGGCGTCCACCGACACGGGCTTGCCATCGGACCGAATCTTGAGGGGGTTGATGTCGATTTCCTGCACGTCCTCGTATCGAATTCCGATGTCACCGAGGGCGACCAGGATGTGGGCCACGGCATCCATGTCAACCGCGGGTTCTCCCCTGAAGGGCTCGATGATTTTCCTGGTCCGAATCTCCTTTGCCATTTCCCGGGCATCCCGAGGAGTCAGGGGGGCAATGCGGAAGACGACGTCTTCGATGACCTCGGTTAGGGTCCCGCCGAGACCGAGCATGCCACACGGACCGAACTGGGCATCCCTCGTCAGGCCGCAAACGAGTTCCCGATCGCCCCTCACCATTTCCTGAACAAGCAATGCCTCACAGCCCTGAATCTTCAAAAGGCGTCGACCCTCCTCTTTAACCTCCTCTTGGCTCCTGAGGTTGAGGACCACGCCTCCCACTTCGGTCTTGTGAAAGAGATTTTCCCCGGATACCTTGAGGACGACGGGGAAACCGATCTTCAGGGCCTCGACTGCTGCCGAATCAGCGCTATGGGCCACTGCCTCACGGATCACGGGTATGCCAAAGGATGAGAGGAATCGTTTTGAGTCGTACTCGCTCAAAGCAGATCGGTTTCTTGTCAAGGCTTCTTTGATCAGATTCAGAGGATCCATCATTTAGTCCCGCGGGTTCTCAAGGATGGGATCCCTTAGGCATTCTGCGCGAATTATTCGAATGCTCACTCCCTTTCTATCAGAAGATCAACAGAAACACTAAGATTAAGAAAATCAGCTTGTCAAGCCTTTTTTCTTTACTTCTCATACTATGCTGGTGAGTTTTTGTCGTGCAACCATGTTCCGGGTTCTACGAATTTCTGTTGACATTGAAGGCCTTTTTCAAGTATCCAACTTATTGAATGGAATACGATGCTCGGCAAAATTGGTTCATGGCTTGGGCTTTTGAACACACATGAGGGTCCCTCTTATTCATCAGAACGAGTGAGGATATAATGGAAATCACTGAACCCGAAATAAGGAGAGAGGACATACTCATCCTTCAAGACAATGATTTCAACCCCGGTAACATCTGTATCGTAACCGGGGCGGCGGGTGGCATCGGA
This sequence comes from uncultured Syntrophobacterales bacterium, assembly GCA_964346935.1. Classification (GTDB taxonomy): domain Bacteria; phylum Desulfobacterota; class BSN033; order WVXP01. The sequence continues at coordinate 3,071 of CAYFXP010000028.1, read as the reverse complement.
AGGGCAACAGCCGTTGCGGCGGCGGCAAACACCCTTGCGTGCGTGGGCCTGGATATTAATAAGGAGGGGGGGAAGGAGACCGAGGAAATTGCCCGAAAAATAGGAGGCCGGATGGTCTTCATACGAACGGATCTCACGCAGGGCGAGGAACTCGAACGTGCCGTGGATGAGGCGGCCAAGCTCGGGACCATCAAATATTTGGCCAACATTGCCGGTATTCAACATATCGATTCCGTGGAAAATTTCCCCATGGAGAAGTACGACCTGATGCAGAGCATCATGCTCCGGGCCCCTTTCTATCTCTCTAAGTTGACTATCCCCCACATGAAAAAGAGCACTGAGGGGAGGGGGGTTATCGGCAACATGGCCTCTATCCATGCACATGTTTGCACTCTCAATAAACCCGTTTACAATATTACTAAGTTCGGCCTGAGGGCCCTGACACAGTCTATCGCGGCCGAGGGGGAGGGCAAGATTCGTTCGTTCTCCGTGAGCACTGGTTTTGTGAAAACCGGGCTTGTGCTGGGTCAAATCCCTTCACAGGCGGAACAACGCGGGATCACCCCCGAAGAGGTCGTGCGGGAGGTTATGATGGGGAGGTCACAGATCAAGGAGATGATGTCCCCCATTGATGTGGCCAACCTGTTTGTCTTCGGATTTTCCCGCTATTCCAGGTACCTGATTGGGGGAGACCTCCTTTTTGACGGGGGTTTGGTTCTGACCTATTAATCGTTTTGTTGCTTTCTCGAGCATACGTACACCGAGAGCACCAGGCGAAGCGAGTTCTTGCGGCGTATTGTCGAATTTTAAAAGTCGCTTTTGGTAGATTAGATAGGACCCCTTTCATCCCCAAAATACCCCCTCATTACATCCTAATAGCCGTCGGAATTTTCCCGGCTTGGGTGAATTTGATTCAGAGGCTTTCGTATCCCATTGACAGGATGTGCCTTTTCTGTAATATATCTCCCATGGCAAATACCATGGCCGGGCAACGGATTAGAACAGACGGGAGGTCCCCGGACAGATTGAGGAAGGTGAGGATTGCCCGAAACTACCTGAAACATGCCGAGGGCTCGGTCTTGATCGAATTGGGAGATACGCGAGTGGTTTGCTCCGTGAGCGTGGAGGAGAAGGTGCCTGTCTTCTTGAGGAATACGGGCAAGGGCTGGATTACCGCCGAATATGCTATGCTCCCCCGGGCTACCGAAACGAGGAACATCCGAGAGTTCATCGTGAGGGCCAACGGGAGAAATTTCGAGATCCAGCGGTTGATCGGACGGTCGCTGAGGTCGGTTTCGGATTTGAATGCTTTTGGCGAAAGGACCATGTGGGTTGATTGCGACGTAATCCAGGCCGATGGTGGAACCAGGACCGCCGCCATAACTGGCGGGTATGTGGCCTTGGTTGATGCCTTCCATACCATGAAGGAGAGGGGGATGATCGAGGAGATCCCCCTAAGGGATTCGGTGGCTGCCGTGAGCGTTGGGAGGATAGGAGGCGAGTTCATCCTCGATATGAACTATGAGGAGGATGTTTCGGCGGAGGTAGACGTGAATTTCGTGGTCACAGGCGGTTGGAATTTCGTCGAGATCCAGGGTACGGCGGAGGAGTCCAGCTTTACCAAACAAGAGATGGACGAGATGACCAAATTGGCATTAAAGGGAGTTCGGGAGCTTGCCCGGATACAGAGGAGAGCCTTGCGACGGAGCCCGTGAGGAGAGGTTGCTTGGAACTCTTTCTCGCAACGAGAAATGAGGGAAAGATACGGGAAATACGGGAGCTCTTAAAGGGGTGTGAGAGTTCCCTTACCTCCCTGAGGGATTATCCCGATGCGCCCAACGTGCTTGAAAACGGATGGTCTTATAGGGATAATGCCTTAAAGAAGGCCCGGGTTTTCGCTAAGTGGACGGAGAAACTCACCTTGGCGGATGATTCCGGATTGGAGGTTGATTACCTCAACGGAAAACCCGGTGTTCTCTCAGCCCGATACGCGGGCAGTGGCGCGGATGACGGGGAAAATAATCGCAAGCTGCTGAGGGAGTTGAAGGGTGTTCCCCCCGGGAAAAGGGGGGCGGTGTTTAGGTGCGTAATGGCCTTGGTGGCCCCGTGGGGAGATGAGGAGGTGGTGGAGGGGGAATGTCGCGGACAAATTGGGCTGGAGGAGAAGGGGAAAAGGGGATTCGGATACGACCCGATTTTCGTCATACCCCGTTATTGTAAGGCGGTGGCCGAGCTCACCCCCGCGGCAAAGAACCGGTTAAGCCACAGGGGCAAGGCCCTCAGGAAGTTGAAGAAGGTATTGAAACGATATCTCGGGGCGTAGCGCAGCCTGGTTAGCGCGCCTGCCGTGGGAGCAGGAGGTCGGCAGTTCAAATCTGCTCGCCCCGACCATTTTTTATTCTGGATGGCGAAAAGAGACCGTTTTAGAGAGGTTCAGGAACCTGGAACTATCTCGACCTCGGTAGCCTTCAGGAATCCCCGGTCGTTGATGTATTGTACTTTGACAGTCTCGCTTATACCAGGGTACCGGGGGGTGTAGATGGTTCTCCATCCCACGTAGAAGGTATAGGGCTTCCCCGTCTGATCGCTTTTGACCACGATGGTTCCCTTTCGGGCCCTGGTGTGGAATTGCGTGACCTTTCCCTGCACCTGATTTGGTCCTATCTCCTTGTCCTTGGCAAAGGCGAATTGAGCCGTGAGGAGAGCACTCCCCATCCCCACGAGGAAAAGAATCATTACGATGACCAATAGTATCTTTTTAGCTGACATCCCGCCCATGGTGAAACCTCCATGCTTCCGTCAGTTCTTACTATACTTACCATAATCGATTGCCCAATGTCAAAATCAGGAAAACCCTTGACTTAGTGCGGAGGCCCTCTTTAGAATGGCGTAGTCAGAGATGAGGTAGGGAAGGCAGATTATTGACAGGGCTTTAAAAGCTGATTATAATTTTTAAGATTGAGGGCGCCTGTAGCTCAGTAGGACAGAGCAACGGACTTCTAATCCGTAGGCCGTGGGTTCGAATCCTACCAGGCGCGCCAGGGAATTTCGGTGCATGTATGGTGGGTGTA
>CAYFXP010000027.1:0-2459 GCA_964346935.1 uncultured Syntrophobacterales bacterium | reverse complement strand
ATCGAGCCTCCGGTTTGAATCCATCATCCTGGCACAGGGAATCTTGGAAAGATAGTGCCTACTGATGGAGAGAAGGGGATCATCGTCTCCCTCAATGCAATCCCAGAAGTATCTCGACCCAGTGCAGAGGTCGTCGCAGACAACTTCTCCCCCTGCCTCCTCCACGAGATCGGCGATCCCGGGATCCTCCAGGAGGCTCCCCGTGATCATCACACCGGGAAGGCTCGTCCTGGGAACGGCTGCTTCCTCCAGCTCTTGGATGAGCTTCTCCAAGAGCCCCATATAGTCCTGCTTGGGGAAGACCATATCGCCCTTTACCAAATCCATCACCTGAGACCCGGAAATGGGTAGGTTACGGCTTTTCCTCAGGTCGTAGAGCTCCTTGAGCAAACGCCGCCCACTGTTGGATATGGAGATGGCTTCCTCTATAGCTCCCTCGGAAATGGAAACCCCAAATCCTTCCTCCAACTGGCCTTTGAACCGCGCAAGGGTTTCCCTGAAGTGATGGGGAGCAGATCCCGTGGCGACTCGCGGTAGGTCGACAAGGTAAACATGCGGGGTTTTTGCATAAAGCCTCCAGGCATCGTACAGCCGGCGCAGACCGTCGCAGGAGTTAACCAGGACCACCCCCTCGAGAAAATCCAAATCCCCCCGTATTGCCCTTCCCAGGGAACTCCGTACATACGGGCAAAAATTACTATGGAGATAAGAATCGGCCATATCGGAGGTGGGCTCCGGGATTATACGATAGGGGTTAATTCCCCCGGCCAAGATGATCTCCAACGGCGTATAGCAGCAGAGCCAGCCCATTATGGGCTTATGCCCATTCCTCAGGGTTGCTATGGGGTCCTTAAGCAATTCTTCAATTCGGCTGAGGGTCGTCGTCTTCTCGAGCGCTCGCTTCCCCCATGCCATCGTTGAGGTTGCTCCCATGACCTTAAATGACTCCCAGTTTCTTCAGGTTGACGATAAGTATGGATATGGCTGCTGGGGTGATGCCCGAAATCCTGGAGGCTTGTCCTATGGAGATGGGCCTCAATTTGGACAATTTCTCCCTGACCTCAGTCGACAGCCCAATGATCGACTGAAAATCCATATCTTCGGGAATCCTCAGTTTTTCCAGCCTCTTGAACCTCTCAATCTGCTCCTGTTGCCTTTTCAGGTATCCCTCATATTTTATTTGGGTTTCCACTTGGTCTCGCACCTCCCGATCAAAATCCGATAGCTCGGCATCGAATTGAATGAGGCCCGAAAAGTCTACCCCGGGCCTTTTGAGGATTTCCCTCAGAGATGTCGCCCGCTTTACCGGGGTTGTCCCCATCGCCCGAAGCGCGTCGTTATTGGCCCGGGTGGGATTGACGATCCATTGGGAAACCCTTTCCCTTAAGCGCCCAATAGCCTCCTTCTTCCTCAAGAAGTGCTCATACTCCTCTCCCGTAACGAGGCCTACGTGGTACCCCTTCTCCCTCAACCTGAGGTCGGCATTATCCTCCCTCAAGTATAGCCGGTATTCCGCTCTCGATGTAAACATACGATAGGGTTCATTGGTTCCCTTCATGACCAAATCATCGATCAGCACGCCCGTATAGGCCTCCGCTCTATCCAAAACCAAGGAAGAGCTCCCCCGCACTTTCAGAGAGGCATTGATACCGGCCATGAGACCCTGGGCCGCTGCCTCCTCATAGCCCGAGGTTCCATTGATCTGTCCGGCGTGAAACAGGCCCGAGACCCTTTTCGTCTCCAACGATGGCTTTAGTTCCGTAGGATCGACATAATCGTACTCGATAGCATAGCCCGGCCTGACGATCTCCACATCCTCCAATCCCTCGATACTCCTTAACATTCCGTATTGAACATCCAACGGTAGGCTTGTGGCCAACCCGTTGGGGTAAACCTCGTTGGTATCAAGGCCCTCGGGCTCGACGAATATCTGGTGGCGCTCTTTTTCGGCAAATCGGACTACCTTATCCTCAATGGAAGGGCAATATCGGGCCCCTGTACCCTTGATGATCCCGCTATAGAGCGGACTACGATCGAGGCCGCTCTTAATGATCTCGTGAGTTTCTCGATTGGTGTACGTGATGTAACACGGTAATTGCCTTCTCCTTATCTCCCTCGTGGAGACGGAAAAGGGAACGGGGGCATCATCGCCCAATTGGGGTCTCATCCTGTTAAAATTAACGGTTTTCCCATTGAGCCGGGGCGTAGTACCGGTCTTCAATCTTCCCATCCTGAACCCCAGCCCTTTTAGACATTCCGATAGGCCGACGGCCGGAAAATCTCCCATCCTCCCAGCGGGAAAGTTCCGCAATCCGATATGGATGAGCCCGTTGAGAAAGGTCCCCGTTGCTAAAACGACGGTGCTACCCAGAATGGTCTCCCCAAAGCCAGTCCTAACGCCATCGACGGAATTGTCCTTGACCAAGATACTCTCCACCGTGGCCTGTTTGATATCCAAG
>CAYFXP010000026.1:0-1590 GCA_964346935.1 uncultured Syntrophobacterales bacterium | reverse complement strand
GGGAACCCAAGCCGCCAGCGCCCAAAATAAAGACCTTGCCCTCCTTCAGCGTTTCATCCTTCATTCCGGTAAGATGGGACGAAAGGCCTTCCCCAAGGATTGCCCGACCGGGGATGGATTCCGATCCGCCCGCAATAGCGGGTATGATGGAAAGGCTATCCCCGTCATTTACTGGGGTTTCCAAATTCTCCATGAAACGAATATCCTCATCATTCAGGAAGACATTGATAAATCGTCGCACATCTCCCTTTTCATCGCACAGCCTTTCCCTCAGTTGCGGATAGGCAGAGATCACCTCTCGTATCACCTCTCCCACCGTGTTTCCTTTACTCTCGATGACGTCTTTCCCATCCGTTAGGGACTTTAGGGGAGAGGGAATTCTCACTCGGACGCTCATCTTTTCGATCCTCCCTTGATTAAACTGCAGCTTCATAAGGACCTTCATCCCCCATCAAGCGGGTAATTGCACGGTTTTCCCCGCAGAGGGGGCATTCACTCTTTCGCTCAACCGGATTTCGCTGAAACCTCATGGTGGATCCATTCCAGAGGAGGAGCTCGTTCTTCAACGGATCCCCCTTTGCCAGGAAAAATTTGAAGATCTCCGAGGCCTGTATCAGCCCCATGAGCCCCTCGAGTTTATGTGAATACCCATTACCCTCTCTTCCGTTCTGGTCAAAGTCGGGTTTTGGAAAGACGCACCGATAGCACGGTCCTTCTCCCGGGTAGACGCTCATGGCCCTGCCCCAATCGCCAGCCATCTCCGCGATGAAAAGTGGCTTATTCTCGATCACACAGGCGTCGTTCACCAGATAGCGGGTACGGGAGCTGCCGCTGCATTCCAGGACAGCGTCATAATCCTTGACAATATCCGCGGTATTCTCGTGGCCCACCTCTATGGGATAGGCCTGAGCGGATACGTCCGGGTTGACCCTCTTCACCATGTGCGCGGCCGATTCCGCCCGGTTTTTCCCCAAAGAACGAATTGTGTGCAAAACCTGCCCCTCCAGATCTCCATGGGTTACTCGTCGAGAATCCACAATCCCTATTTTCCCCACTCCACCCGCAGCCAAGTACATAATAGCGGCGGAACTCAGGTGACCACCCCCGAGGACCAGAACCCTGCCCCTGCGGATTTTGGCCTGGCCTTGTTCTCCCACCTCGGGCAAGATGATCTGACGGCTGTACCGCTCCAATTGTTCCGGCGTGAAGTCCAAATCCCTCAGGACCTCAAAGCCCGATTTCTTCCACTTCTCAATTCCACCCTTCAGGGAAGCAACATCCCTGTACCCCATATCCATGAGCGTCTTAGCCGCAAAGCCGGAACGGATTCCCACGGCGCAATACACCACAACTGGCTTCTCCTTTTCGGGAATCAACTCCTCCACTCGCATCTCCAGAAAACCCCGCGGAAGCAATTCAGCCCCACAGATATACTCCTTTCTGATCTCATCCTTCTCCCTGACGTCTAATAGGATGGTCTCTATTCCACTGGTCATCCGCTCCCTCAGCTCTTCGGGAGATACCTCTTTTATCTTCCCCTTAATTTCGGACCACATTTCCTTGAAGGACCGGGAACCCTCTGTCAAGGGA
>CAYFXP010000025.1:0-22474 GCA_964346935.1 uncultured Syntrophobacterales bacterium | reverse complement strand
TGAGCAGCGAAGACCGAGTTTTCCAGAGACCTCATTCTGTATAGAAATAGGTGGTATTTCCATTGGGGATCACTGCCACAGTTGGCCTGCCGGAAAAGCTTTCTACCCATCTCTCAACGGTCTCCTGGGGATTGCAGGCCGTAAGGTGGCATTTCGAGAGGATCTCCGGCTGAATTTTCGATGCTATGGCCACATCAAAGGCTGTCAAGGTTCTGCTGAAGAGAAAGGCCTTGTGAGCCCCCATCTTGAAACCCAGGCCCTTAAAATCCTCGAGCACGGCGTCTGGCGTGGGGAACCTGGATACGTATTGAAAGTAGGCTTCATCCCCCACTCCCTGCGGGCAGGCCGCCATTAAGAGAATTTTTCCTCCAGGCTTAACTGCCTGGGCAGTGTGGGCAAGCCCCTTTTGGGCTTGGTAAAGGTTTATGTCCTTGGGATACCCCCCGCATGATGCCACGGCGATATCGAACTTCTCCTGAATGGCTACACCGTAAAGGGCCGCGCATATCTTGGCACCCTCCTGGCAAACGGCTTTGGGTTCACCGGCCAGGAGCTTCACTATCCGCTTGCACGTGTCAAGGACCACATTGATGACGAGGTCAATTCCTATCAGATCACCGGCCTCATCGATATCCGAGCGGACGGGATTGCCCACGATGTTGGCCACGCGGGCCTTTTCATTGAACATGAGGCCGTGGTTGGCCTCGATGGTATTTTTCGACCCGCATCCAATGGCGGCTCCCTTGGCCCCTCCGGTAAAACCCACAAACTGGTGAGGGTCGATATTTCCGATTACCAGCTTAAGGTTGGCTTCCGCAAAGTGGGCATTGATCAACACCGGGGTTTTCATGCTTGTCGTACCGCAATCGATCATCCGGGAATGAGCCGCATCGTGGGAGACCACCTTGCAACCTGGGGCCAGGGATTCTGGAACGACTCTGCGGCTCTCCTTCTGACTTAAAGGGAGGTGGAGGCCACCGCCAATTATAATGGTAACCCCTTGGGGCCTTAAATTGGGGAAAGCCGCGTAGACCCTCTTCAAGAGAAGGGGCAGAATGGTTTTCACCGGAGCGGGCCTTGTTTCATCGGGGACCGCAATGGCCACATTCCCAGGGGTGCTCATCGTCTCCAGTCGTGATCCACCAAGGGGAAAGTTCATGGTCTCCTCAAAGGCCGCCTCCACGTCCTCCAACACGGGCAGGCTTGACGGACCGAGCAGGGTTACTCTGGCCTTTTCGGGTATAGACAGATGCCTTTGACCTTTTCCATATTTGAACGTAACTTTCATGAGGCCTCGGATGGCTTCTTCAAATTGAGGGCTTCTATCAGAAGGGAACATGTGTAAGCGAATCGATGCCACGTATATCATGGTGTCGGCCTCCATGTCAATGCTCTAAGGGGGGCTATCGGAAACCCATTTGGGCGAGCGCCGACTCATGTTATGCGCTTTTTCTCCTCAGATGGTTGACCTCAAATTCGTTATGTAATATAAGAAATCCAAAATTATGCATTTGGCAATTATGCAACATATGTATTCTCCTACTGGTGGAGCAGGTTTCAGGGGGTTCCGGCTACGCTGCCGAAAAATTTGTATCAGATGGTCAGCGTGGCGGTACCCATGGAGTCTGCCAATTTCCCCTTTTTTCAACGGGCAACCGCGGAAACCATTATGAAGCCTACCCGTATGGATCAAGATCGATTGGAACGGAGTTCGTTGTGTATAGACGCGCAGTAAAGGTTGTCCAAGTTAAGATAGGGATTGTCTCCAACAGCGAGAAGTTGGTCACTGAACCCCGATACTTCGAGGGACAGGTCATGGAGTCGCTGCTCACAAACATTTACTCCATCGAACCCATCCCTTATACCGAAGATCTGGACGCTTATTTCATTGCCATTGATGACCCGAACGTAAGCCCCCAGGTTAAAGTAGCGGAGAGAGTGCTTTTGGCCACGGGGGATTTCACCCGCTATGAGAAGGAATGTTCGGACCACCGTTATTCGCTCTTTGGAAACTTGGGGTTGTTCTTCAAGTACCTCTTGGTCACACTTGAGCGCTATCATCATATTTACAGCTTTCATGCGAGCTCCATGTTCAGCCCCTCTCGAAACACCCTGCTCCTGGTGGTGGGAGGCCCCGGGGCTGGAAAGACCGTTTTTCTCCTCAAAGGACTTGAAGACGACTGGCAGATCTTCAGCACGGAGATGACCCATTTCCAATTCATAGATCAGGGATATGTCTTTTATATGGGCTCACTCTATGATAACATCCGCTTGGGGAATTTAATCTACGATTTTCCTCAGGCTAAGGATCGGCTCAAAGTGGAGATACCCGATGTGCCTGATCCCTGGGGCCACAAAATAGCCATTGACATGGGGAGCATTGCCGCCCAGCCCCAATACCTCAACCCCTGTGTCACGATCGTGGACTCCAGGATCGAATCGGGGCGCGATACCCCGATTGTCAAGACGATCACCCGAAGGGAAAAAATTGTCAAAATCCTCTTTGACAACGCCACTGAGAAGTTTGGCTCTCCGTTCATTCTCTACGATCGAATCCCAGTGGAAAGCTTAGATAGGCCGGGGCTGATGGCCAGACGCCTACAGGCCATGTATCGATTTGTGGAGGAGGTGGCCCTTAACCCGGTCAAGTCCACCTTGGCCGGCGCACAGAATTGCATGGAGGGAATCTGAGATGAGTCGCATGAAATCCTTTGAGGGAGTATTTAGAATGCCCGTTCCAGGGCGGAGCGTCAAGCCCCGCACCGATGGTGTGAGCATGGTCATCGACAAGGGTATGGGCCTCAACGCTGTCAAGGACTTGATCGACACCGCCGGTGACGTAATCGATTTCATCAAGTTGACCTTCGGGACCAGTGCGTTCATAGACATGGACTACTTGGCCAAGAAAACGGAGATCATCAAGGATGCGGACATTTACGTTTGTCCTGGAGGGACCTTTCTCGAGGTCAGCGTCTGGCAGGGGACATACCCGAAGTATCTGAAACGCTGCCAGGAATTGGGGTTCAACGCCATTGAGTTCTCCGATGGGACCATTGAGGTTGATATCGAGACCCGGGCCGACTGTATCAAGCGGGCGGCAGACATGGGTTTCAAGGTTGTTTCTGAGGTAGGTAAGAAGGACCCCAGCGAGAAAGTGGCCCTCGACCTCATGTACAAAGAGATAGCGTCGGATCTGGAGTGTGGAGCATTTAAAGTAATCGTCGAGGCACGGGAAGCGGGAAAAGGCGTCGGGATATACGATGCCGAGGGAAAAGTAAAAGAGGATGAGATCGACAACATCATCGCCGGCGTGGACGATGTTACAAAGCTCGAATGGGAGGCTCCGATTAAGGGTCAGCAGCAACACCTGATACTCAGGTTCGGGCCAAATGTGAACCTGGGTAACATCCCGCCGGAAGACATCCTGGCATTGGAAGCATTGCGCAACGGACTTCGCGGAGACACCCTCAAACGGGCATTTCTTGCGAATCCCACATACAAGAGGTGAATCGGGGAAACCTTTCTCAATAAAAAGGGGAAACATTGAGTCACCGAACTCAATGATCTCCTTTTTGCTGTTTTCCCCCGGCTTTGCTCACCCCTATGGAAATCCAACGGTGTATTCCTTCCGGTATCAGCTGGGGAGATGATGATTAATAGTTTGATTCAACAGCCAAAGGTGCCCCTTGTCTTCAAGAGAGATTATCAAGGGCATCAAGCCAGGCCTCAGCGGACATCGTGGTCAACGATGCATGACCCGGATAGACCGTTGTTTTCGGTGGAATCACGCTGTTAAGCCTCTTAAGGCTCCTGAGCATCAATCCCATACTATGGGGACCCCATATTTTCCCAAACTCTCCCTTGAGGAGCGTATCTCCGGTAAATAAAGCATTGGCACCCCTCACATGAAAACAGAGGGAACCCATGGTGTGTCCCGGGGTATGGAGCACCTTTATCGTGGTGCTTCCCAACTGCAATGAGTGGTTGTCCTTTATGAACATATCTGGCGCTGGATCGCTGCCTATTTCCTTGAGAAAGTGAGAATCCTCCTTGTGGAGACATATGATTCCCCCCATATTTTCCTTCAAAATGGGGAGTGAATGTATGTGCGACCTGTGGCCATGGGTAACCAGTATATATTTGAGGCCTGCCCCCAGTTCATTGAGGGTACTTCTCATGTCGTTGTAGGAATTAGCCACATCTATTGCCGCAGCTTCATCACCGTCGATGAGCAGGTAGACGTTGTTGTCCTTTGGTGGAGAGACGAATCTCTTTACGATCAAATCTCTTTCTGCCATTCCAACAGCGGACCCTCTCCAACTATTGATTGCCCTGCCCGTCAAATCAGGCAAATTGACAGTTGTGTATAACATCCATAGAGAAGATTGTCAAATTCGGCAGCGGAAGGAACGATTTCGCTTTTCTCCCCCCGTATGGAGACCTTTACCATTCCACTCTTGGGTTAAAAAATAGTTGTCTTGCTTGGCTACCTATTGTATAAATAGTCCCGCACGTGCTTTCAAGGCTGTTGGAGCGGAGTCTATTTTTATCGATTGATGAGCTCTTCCTTGAGTCCTCATGGGAGATAGCGGGTATGATGTCGCTTGGTGCGTGGGTTTCCATCAGTTCGGATTTTCAGAACATCTCCCGAGCTTAAACCGAATACGTGGATCACTTCTCATTTTGAGGAGGTCCAACCATGGTCTGGGTAAAGTTCATCATATGCATCTTGATCATCTTCTACTTTGGCAGGAAGGTTGCTGTGTATGGGGATATTATCGCCGAGCGAACGGGCCTTGGCGGGTTGTGGATAGGGGTCGTTCTCATTGCCTGGGTTACATCCCTCCCCGAACTCTTTACCGGCATAAGCGCTATTATCATAGTCGGTGCTCCAAATCTAACCATCGGAAACCTCTTCGGTGCCAACACCTATAACCTTTTAAACCTGGCCGCCCTTGATATTGCCTACCGCCATGGGTCCCTTCTGGCGGCAACGAGACCAGGCCACCGCTTGACGACATGGTTCGCCATGGTACTAGTTTTTGTTCCTGCCGCCTCCATTTTTATTAGCGCCAGGTATTCCACCATGGGCATAGGCTGGATAGGGTTGTATACCCCTCTTCTCATCGTCTTATACCTTCTTTTCGCCAGGGAAATCTTTCGCTTTGAAAAGAGTCTACCCCTTCCAGAAGCCGAGGATTTGACGCCTGAAGAGGAATACGACAGAATGCCCATAGGGCGAGTTTATCTCTATTTTACGATATCGTCTGCTTTTATCATAGGCGCCGGAATTTGGCTGGCCATGGTTGGGGATGAAATAGCCGTGGTTACGGGGTTAGGAGAAAGCTTCGTGGGCAGCCTTTTCATCGGTTTCACCACCACGTTGCCCGAAATCACCGTTTCCTTCACCGCCATGAGCATAGGTGCCCTGGACCTCGCTGTTGCCAATATGATGGGCAGCAACCTATTGAATATGACTATCTTCGCCGTAGGCGACCTCCTCTATCTGCCGGGACCCATGCTGGCGGTAGCCTCCCAGACCCACCTCATCACTGCTTTCATGGTCCTGGTGATGATGGGCCTATTTGCTGCCGGGCACCGTTTCAGGCCCAAGAGATTCTTCAGGCTGAGCTGGTACAGTCTTCCCACGATAGCACTATTCCTGCTGGGGTATTACCTTAATTTCAGGTTGTCTTAAGTCCAGAAGCTGCATATCAAGCGAAGCCTAAAGAACCCACGCCCTATGCGAAGGGGTGGAAGTGCTTTGTATCAGATTTTCTCCTCCAGCGTGCCCAGGTCAATCGGCTTCCTGTTGATGACCGCATATTTATAGGGAAGAAAAGGAGTTCCCCCCCATTTCTCCTTGAAGTGCCGGATGCCGGGGTGGATGCCGAGCCCGAGGTTAAGGGCTGCCTTCCCCTCGGATTGGGCCAAGTTGACCATCTCGTGGAAGAGCAGGTCAGATGCCCCGGGGATATTTTCCTTACGTGAGCGGAAATTGAAAAGATAAAAGGCGTAGTTGGCAGACCCGAGATCCGTTATAGTGAAGGCAACAAGACTTTTTTCCTTTCTTGCCTCAAGGAGTCGGGCTGTTTCGGATCTTTTTAAGTAGTGGGGGATGCGCCCAAAAATGAGTCTATGCTCTTGGCTTAGCTCGTGCCCGTCAAGGAAGTCCTTGACCAGTTTTTTGTGCTCTCTGCCGAATCTTCCCGGTCGGACCTGGAGCTCCCGGGTCGCTCGCCTAACCATGTAGACAATCTCTGGATCGAGAGGGCCCAAGGGCAATTCGAGCCGAAAGTAACTGTCGGCCGACTTACTCTCATATGTTTGAGCCGAGGACCAGATTTCGGGGGCTATGAGCGCCACCGTGGCCGGATTGAAACGCTCACAGGCAGATTCGTAAGCACTTGATATGTCTGGTAACTCCGCCCCCAGCGGGTAGCCAACGAAGATGAGATGGGTTCCCTGGGTAAAACAGAGATAGCCGCCATGGAAATGGGCCTCAGCCTTGGAAACCGCCTCTCCATAGCTGATGAGGTGTTCTGGCAGGTAAGCTTTTTGATAAATTAAGGTATGTTCCTCACCGCTCAGCATCCTGTTGTTAGACCATAGTTGTGAAGATTTTTTCCACCTCGGAGGCCCGTATCCTCTCTGCGGCTTCTTCCATCTGGGAGATTATTCCGGGGGCCGTGGTAGTCCTCACGGTTTGCCGAGCTGCGCTGTTTACCTCCCTTTCAGCCCGGATGAGTTGCCCCAGGAAATCGGTATAGTGCTTCCGGGTCTGGTATGCACTTCTCACCATTGAGGCATAATCCTTATCCTCGACCCTGAGGAGCTTACAATAGTGATCGGTGAGCAGGTCTATCTCCTTCATCTGCTTCTGGCGGATCTTGTTCGAGTAAATCCCTTCTTTGTCCGAGGCCAGTATGCTGCTGGTCTTGTCCTTGACCCGATTCATTACCGTTTCCTTGTTCTCCCCATTCTTTATCATGTCAAAGGCCGCCTCCAGGGCTAACTTCTTGGTGAAGAGAAAATTGAGGCTGAATATTTCCCGGGCCCTCTTAAATCTCAAGAAATTATAGAGAAAGACAAGAGGTATCATTACGTCCCATGCCCCAACTGGATTTGGGCCTATTATTGCTTTGGCCACCGCTTTGGCCAATGACCGTTCCCGAGAGAGAATATTATCATATTTCGTATCCAAAATAGTCGGCAGAATTTTTCCCATCTTTCACCTACCATCCCGTTTAAAAGATTCTCTCTATCTCCTTTTTCCTTAGTTCTTCCACCTGAACCTGTTCTGCCTGGAGCCGATCCCATATGTCCTGGGTCTCACCTCGTATTTCGGCGATTACCTGGTCCACCCTTTTTTCCACCGAGGCAAGCTGATGCAAATATGCCTCGTAATTCTCGCGGGTTTTGTAGGCATTTCTTACCAGAGAGTGGTAGCTCTTTCCCTCCGCATTGAGGAGCTTGGAATAATGATCAAAGAGCAGGCATATCACCTTCATCTGTTCCCTCTGTAAACCGCCGGAATAGAGCTGGAGAGAGGTGAGCCATTGTCTGATTCCTTCCTCAGCTCGTAAAATCCCATTCTTCATCTTTTCGCCTTTGCTCGTATCGAGAGCCAGGGCAAGGGCCAGCTTCCTGGGGAATAGAAAGAGGTTGCTGTACCTCTTAATCTCGCTGCTCCTTCTCAAAAAATCCAAAATAAACATGCCGGGTATGAGGACGTGCCACGGTGTCAGGGGTCTTTTTACCAGTACGCCAAGGGCGACCTCCCTGGCAAACTCCTCCTCAGCGAATAGAACGGTATCGTATTTCTTCTCGAGTTCTTTTTGCATCGCCCTATCATAGCACTCCGTATCTCCTCCTGTCAATTTTCATGTCTTCAAAAGGGAGGGATCAAGTGCACTTGAAAAGAGGTCCTTAAAGTTTAGGGCGAGTCTTGATATACGACCATTGGAGGGGCTGGCCTTTACATTTGGCTTGGGTAGGTATTATATTACCGGTACAAGAGGGAAAGTCGCGGATTCTGGGGGAAGCGAGTGCCACTACCCAAGATTATCCAGATTGAAGTAACCACACATTGTCAGCTTCGTTGTTCGTTTTGTCCGCACACCGTGCTGGCCAAAGACTGGAATAGGGCTCATCTGTCGTGGGAGGCCTTCTCCTCCCTTCTCCCCTTCGTACGCCACACGAAGTTGGTTCACCTTCAAGGGTGGGGTGAACCCCTTCTTCATCCGCGCCTCTGGGATATGGCAGCTGCCATTAAGGACAAACGCGGGCGGGTGAGCGTGACCACGAACGCGGTACTTTTGGATGAAGCTGCCGCCAGGGAGATCCGTCGAATCGGGATCGATATGGTGGCAGTCTCCGTGGCCGGTGCCCGAGGGGAAACCAATGATTCCTTACGGATGGGCTCTCGCTTTGACCGGATCTGCACCAACATCTCTCATCTGTGTGCGCTCAAGCCCCACCCACAAGTGCACCTCGTCATGCAGACGATGAAGGTTAATATGGAAGAGCTGCCGGGACTAGTAACATTGGCCGCGGAGCTCGGGGTTGATGAGGTGATCTTTCCCAATCTCGATTACGCCCCCACGGACGAAGTCGATGTCTTAAGAGCCTTTGACCGGTCCATAAACCGCCACTATACCGAATTGACAGAAGAGGCCAAACGAAGGGGGAGAGAGCTCGGTGTGAGAGTCCATACGTACCCCTTAACCCCTCGAGACGATATTCTCATGTGCGATGCGCATCCTGTGCACAACGTGTGGATTTCGGTCCTCGGTGAAGTGGCGCCCTGTCCCTACTTGGCGCTCCCCTGCCGTGATAAAATCCCCCGGCTCTTCTGGGGAAGGCACGAATACCTCCAGCGTTGCAGCTTCGGGAATATCAGTTCAGGGCTTAGCCGAGTTTTTAACGGTGAAATCGCTCGTTCCTTTCGGGATGTCTTTTCCCGCCGCCTGCTGGCGGACAGGCTGGATACCGTAGCCGAGGCGAGCGTATCATCCATGCCGAGGGTATCCAGTAGCTCCGTTCACTTCTTTGAATCGTTCGCGCAAATGACATCCAGAGAACAGGTGTCGTCCAGCCTCCACCCTCCTCCTGATCTTTGCCGTCACTGCTATAAACTGTACGGCCTCTGAGACCCAGGAAAAGGGGAGGTCCAACGGGACCTCCCCTTTTCCTTACTTTTGGCTTATTTTCTTGTTCGCCGTTAGTCGGGCGGGATAGGTGCCGTAAAGAACCTTCCTGACCAGAGGAGCCAGACGACAAACAAGGTCCAGAACGCGTTCAATATCTGGGAAATCCAGTATGCAATCGCTGGCCTGCCACCGCCGACCGTTAGCAGCTCCTTGAATCTTGTTTCCAGTCCGATGCAGACAAAAGCCATGGTGAAGAACCAGACACGATAACCTTTAGCCAGGCTGTGCATTGCCTTCGCTGCTTTGTGGCCATAGGTCGGCTCGACAAAGAAGGAGATGATGAGCGAGGCCACCACGAAGCCCACGATAAACTTGGGGAACCGGTACCATACCTCTGCAAGGCCGGGCCTCTCTGCACCTTCCCTTACCTGCAGACTCAGAGTAGCCCAGATGGCCAGGATGAAGGCGGCGACGCCGATGAGCACGTTCTGGGCCATCTTGACCATAGCCGCCGCTTTCAACGATGACTCCGTGCCAATTATCTCCCCGGCGGCTACCACTGAGCCTGTGTTGTCAATAACGCCGCCAACCCAGGCACCGGCCATGTTTGTCGGGAGGGCCATCCATTTCGCAATAGGCGGCAGAACGATAATCAGCACGATGGCACAAATCATCAGCCAGGCGACCATATAGCTCACTTCCTTGGGATCTCCCTGGACTGCTCCGCCCGCAGCAATGGACGCCGAAACACCGCAGATAGAATTGCCGGTAGCTATGATGCTGGAAAAGCGCTCTGCTATCCCAAACCGCCTGCATACCCAGTAGGTTAAGAACCATACTACTCCTACCACTATCAAAGCCTGTGCCATACCAATGCCACCTGCCCTTACTACCGTGGAGAACATAATCCTCTGTCCCATGACGACCAGGCCGATTTTGATAAAATACTCCGTCATCACGCTTGCCTTCAACCAGCTTGGGACGCCGAAGAAGTTACTGATGATCAAACCAAAGAGCAGGGCCCAGATAACATACGCTATGCCCCAATATTTAATGGTGACCTGCTTGGATATCAGGATTGCCAGGAAACTGAGGGCGAAGATGAGGATAAAACCGGGGATGTAGCCCTTGACATCCCTCTTCATGACCCTGACGCCAATGGCCGTCAGAACCAGCGTAATAACGAGCAGGATGATAGCAGCCCCCAGAGTATCGATTCCCTTGGGGAAAGCCTGGGAAAGAGCTGTCCATGTGCTGATCTTGGGAACCTTAGGCATGAGCTGCAGCCCGGGGGTGCACAAAACCACAATGAACCAGCCGATCCAACAAGCCCACCAGTCCTCCTTCCGCCATAGAGACGACCAGTCAATTTTCGCCATTTTCCTACCTCCTTTCCAGTTATGGGTGGTTCCCTAACGATTCTCTTGTCTCGCTGATCTTATCACCCCCTTATATTGAGGTATTCGTTTAATCGAAGCACCCTTAACACCATTTTGTGTAAATGTCAATACCTAAAAGCACTTTTCCGCATTATTAATGTCGTGGCCGAATAGGTGGAGGACAACTTTTCTCAGAGGTTATACAGGTAATGGCAGGCCTGACAAACAGCTGGAGCAGGCGGCAGAGATGATGGTTTCAACGATGTCAGGTTAGCTTTCAGCTTAGCCGCATGGACCTCATTGCACCGGGCCTCAAAAATCTCCCTGAATTCTCGGTAGGGCGCTTTATTCCAGATATCCGGCAACTCCTCGTCGTTGACGTTGCCGAAGCGATATATGGGCAGCTCGGTGGGTCGCCCACGGAAAATGCGTTTCCTGGCATAGGCAAGGGTGATGCACGGTGAGAGCCATCCCTCCCAGTTGACAAAGAGAGTGTGTACGGGGTCCTGGTCGCAGATGGCCAGTTCCTCGGGCTGTAGCCTGTATGCTCGCATTACGAGGCCATGGCGTATTGCCCGCGCCTGAGCTTCAGCGATGGCCCGTGTTGCCTCGACGGGAGGTGCTGCCTCTTCCGAGGTAAAAATGCGCCGGCTTTCATCCTCTTCCTTGAGGACGACATCCAGGTTCTTGGCAATAACGTGATCAATGCCCGTTCGGTAAGACAAATCAATATAGGCCGGCAGCTCATGGATATTATCCCGCATCATGACAAAGACCATAATGGTCAGGGGGAGGTTGCCTCCCCGTGCCTCTTTCGCTGCTTTCATAGCAGATATGTTATTCAACACCTGGGTGAACTTCGCCCCGTGGCGGATTGCTTCATAGGTCCGAGGGGTCGCAGCATCGACCGAATAGGCAATCCAGTCTAAGTTCAGGGCCACCAATTCCCCAGCCAGTTCATTATTGAGCAGGACACCGTTGGTGTTGAACCCGACTGAGCAGCCGGCAGCCTTCCCTGATTCGATCATGGACAGCAACTTTGGGTGAAGCAAGGGCTCTCCCCCCCCGGTGAAATCGATACCTTCCGTCAGGGAGAAATAGCGCGCAATGCGGGAGAAGGTGTCCCAGGACATGTCAGCTCTCGTCCCACGGAACTCCGGCCACGGGCACATAATACAATTCAGGTTGCACCGCATGGTTGGTTCGATCTGATACAGCTTGAAGGGCCGTGTTTCGGGTCGGTCGAAGCTCCGAAGTTGCCGAAGCATTGTGCTGAGCATTTCCCTCAACTTTTTCTTGCGCGGGGTGGACAGCTGCCCTTTCATTGCTCAGCCCTCTTCGACACTATTTTGGATGAACATCGCCTTCGAAAAAAAACAGATCTTCAACCAAGGGCAAGTGTATGGGATAGTAGAGATGGGGGTCTTAATGCTGAAGTGGTTTTTCCAGCAATCGTATTTTTCCCGTTTTTCTCGCTAAATAGATGGGACACACGGTGCAAAATTTCTGGTAATGGCCTTTATTTCCTACCCTCCGGACCTCCCAACATGGCTCATGGGGGCTCTTAAATGCCTTACAGTTCTCTTTCTCCCTGCACTGAAAAACGTTCCAGCCCGGTGCCATTATTAATAGCTGTCTTAAGGCCGGAATGGTGAAGCCTCTTTCGTGGATGAGGGATTTTATCCGTCTTATCTGCTTGACATCAAATTGGGAGAAGAGGCGATCATTCGTATTGGGATGCCTGGCGGGTTTTATCAGGCCCTCCTTCTCATAATCTCGAATTCTCTTCTGGGAGAGACCGGTCATTCTCGATACCTGTTCGATTTTATACACCTTTCCGTTTCCTTTCCCTCGATCTTCCAGCCCCCTCTATTATAGGGACTCTCTTTTTCTTGAGGCTGGAAAACGCGACAGACGGTGTTTCCAGCAGCGTTATCTTTTCAGTTTTCCTTACTAAATATAACGGACAGATGGTGCAAAATTTCTGATAATAGGCTTTATCTACTGCTCTTCGGAGTTCCCAGCATCGTTTGCGGCGATTCTTAAATGCTTCACAATACTCTTTTTCCTGGCACTGAAAAATATCCCAGCAATTCTCTTTCTCCTGACACTCAAAAATGTTCCAGCCCGATGCCATGACTAATAATTGCTTTATGGCCGGGATGGTGAAGCCTCTTTCGTGGATGAGGGATTTTATCCGTCTTATCTGCTTGATATCGAAGTCAGAGAAGAGGCGATCATTCGTATTGGGATGCCTGGCGGGTTTTATCAGGCCCTCCTTCTCATAATCTCGAATTCTCTTCTGGGAGAGGCCGGTCATTCTCGATATTTGCTCGATTTTATACATGTTTTGAGGTCCTCTTGAGGAATATTTGTACAGTGAGATGAAACCCTAGCGCTGGAAGAAACGAACTCATTGCGCCGTGTAAACATCAGGGAAAGTATATTACTTAATTGAACATGTCAACACTTTTTGTTGGGAAACGGTTAATCACGCTGTTTCATTCCCGGAAAGGGAAGCTCAATCGGTCCCATCATCATCTGGAGGACCCGCCCACCCTGCGTGCATCTCCGTCCCCTGGTTTCCCCCGGAGGGATGTTTCCTTTAGGCCCCTTTCTTCCTATAAAGCGGCGATATGTTCCTTAGAGTTGCCACGACCTTTTTCAAGGTTTCGATCGTTTTCTCCACCTCTTCGAGGGTATTCGTTATGCCGAATGAGAAGACCAGGGTCCCTTGGGCCGCCGCGTAATCCCGGCCGATGGAGAGCAGTACGTGAGATGCTCGGAGTGAACCAGAAGCACAGGCTGAACGCGTGGAAACACAGATCCCCTCGTCATCGAGCAGCAGCACCATTGACTCCCCCTCCACATAGCTCACCGAGATAGAGACAAGGTTTGGAAGGCTCTGGGTTGGGTGGCCATTGAGGATGATTTCATCGATGACACCAAGGCCGTCAACAAAGGCGTTTCTTAACTGGAGAAAGTGTTCTGTGCGCTGGGGCATCTCCACTCTGGCCAACTCTGCAGCCTTTCCCATGCCCACGATCCCCACCATGTTGTGGGTTCCCCCCCTCATGTTGTTTTCCTGCATCCCCCCATCGAGGAGCGGCCAGATCTCCGTCTTTGGATGGATGTACAGGGCCCCCACCCCTGAGGGGCCATAGAACTGATTGGCCGCGATGCTCAGGAGATCGACTCCCATCTCCTCGACATCCACAGGGATTACCCCCGCTGATACCACCGCATCACAGTGAAAGGGGATACCCCGCTCGCGGGTGATTTTGCCGATCTCCCCAATGAGTTCAATGGTCCCAATCTCGTTGTTGGCGTGCATGATGCTCACCAGAATGGTCTCATCCGTGATGGCGTTAATCACATCGGCGGGATCAACCAACCCGAACTCATCCACCGGAACCGAGGTTATCCGATAGCCCATCCTCTCCAACATTCTGAGGGATTTCAGCACGGCATTGTGCTCGATGTTGGAGGTAATTATGTGTTTCCCCTTTCTTGCCTTCGCAAGAGCTACCCCCTTCAGGGCGTGGTTGATGGACTCGGTGCCCCCGGAGGTGAAGACCACCTCTTGGGGCTTGGCGTTGATCAGCTTTGCCACTTCCTCTCGCGCACCTTCGAGGGCTTCAGCGGCCACATCCCCAATATGGTGCTGGCTCACGGGATTGCCAAAGCCATCATCGAGGTAATCGATCATCGCCCTCTTCACCTCAGGATGAAGGGGTGCAGCGGAGATATGGTCCAAGTAGATGCTATCCATGGTCCGCTCCTTGGTTAAGAGAACCCATTATTCATGACGATGCACCGTAGGCTTTCCACACAACGTGCAGATGGGAGACTCCTCTGATAGCTCCACATCGCAATAGGGACAGTAACAACGATCCTCCCTGTGCTCGAGGGGCTCCACCTTTTCACGTTGACGCTTCCCTCGCTGGACCCGGCCCTCCTTGCGCTCATAGTAGTCCATGATCGCCTGGTGGAGGGCGTCAGCGCCCAAGTTCGAGCAGTGCAGCTTATTCTTGGGAAGTCCCTCTAACTTCTCGATTACGGACTTGTTGGTAATTCTTAGGGCATCTTCTAGAGACTTCCCCTTGGCCATCTCAGTTACTATGCTCGATACTGCAATGGCTGCTCCACACCCAAAGGTCTCGAACTTGATGTCTTGGATCCGATCGTCCTTAATCTTGAGAGTGATGGTCATCATATCGCCACAAACCGGATTGCCAACTTCTCCAATTCCATCGGCATCTTCAATCCTCCCCACATTCCGAGGATTCTTAAAGTGGTCCATAACGGTCTCCGAATACATAACACCCTCCTTCAAATAGGAGCCATAATAAGGAAATACGCGATTGTTGGACGAGTCTATATCAAATAGCGAAATACTGTCAATACCTTCAATACCTCCAATTGCTCCGGCTAAAATCTCGCTAGAATGGCATCCCTCATAAGGAATGACCCGAAAATAGACGACCACGGGCTTTCTCGGTAGCCTTCGCTTTTCTTCTCACATCGTAACTCACTCATGATGCCTTTCTCAATGGGGGTCTTCCGTTCGATGCTTTTTAGAGCATAAAATTATAGCCATTGCGGGAGCCGCCACCTGGATAGGCCTTCTTGCAAGATTGTTGGAAAGAAAAAATGTTGACTTTTTCGAAGCACCTATATTATGATTTTGCTTTAGTTCTCGGAGAATGGTTATGCATTGAGGGAAGGGGGTGAGGTATTCGCAGGAAGGATTCAACAAGGGGAAGGGGGATTTTTTTCTTAGGTATGGAAATCGAAATATTTAAACAGAATTCCTTCAAGAGGTGACGAAATGGCAAAAAGGACTCCTTTGGTAGATGAGCTTGAGAAGGGCCCCTGGCCCAGCTATGTCAAGGAAGTCAAGCGGATGGCGAAGAAGAATCAAGCGGCACAGGAACTTCTGGACGTTCAGGAGATATCCTTTGAAGAGAAGATAACCCACTGGAAACACGGTGGAATTGTCGGCGTAACCGGGTATGGTGGTGGAGTTATTGGCAGATATTCCGACCTTCCCGAGAAATTTCCCAATATTGCGTCCTTCCATACCTTCCGTGTAAACCACCCTGCCGGTTGGTTCTACACCACGAAGGCATTGAGGGATGTATGCGATGTCTGGGAAAAGTACGGCTGCGGCCTGACCAACTTCCATGGTTCCACCGGTGATATCATCCTCCTCGGAACCCCTACGGAAAATCTGCAGCCCTGCTTCGATGCCTTGACAGAAGTTGGGTTTGATTTGGGTGGTTCAGGGGGAGACTTGCGGACCCCAACCGCCTGTGTCGGGCCAGGGCGTTGCGAATGGGCTTGCATAGATACCCTTGATATGATCCATGATGTCACTATGACGTATCAAGACGAAATCCATCGTCCCCGGTGGCCGTATAAATTCAAGATCAAGATCTCCGGGTGCCCGAATGATTGCGTTGCCGCTATTGCCCGTTCCGATTTCACGATTATCGGTACCTGGAAGGATAGCTTAAGGATTGACCAGGATGCTGTCAGGGGGTACGTGGACGGGACCATTCCCCTTGAAAAGAGATGGCCGGATGGCCAGTTCGATATCAAGGAATTAGTCACTGATAAATGCCCCACTAACGCGTTAGATTGGGATGAAAAGGCGCGAAAGCTCATACTGCGCCCCGAAGATTGCGTCAGGTGCATGCACTGCATCAACATGATGCCCAGGGCCTTAAGGCCAGGGGTTGATACGGGGGCCACCATTTTGATTGGTTCCAAGGCGCCGATACTCAAGGGGGCGTTCCTGTCCTGGGTACTGATCCCCTTTATCAAGATAGAGTCGCCTTATACGGAGATAAAAGACCTTCTGGCCAAAATATGGGATTGGTGGGATGAACACGGCCGAACCAGGGAAAGGCTGGCTGAGCGGATTGAGAGGCTTGGCATGAGGGTTTTTCTTAAAGCGATAGGGCTGAAGCCCGTTCCCCAGATGGTTTATCAGCCGAGATCAAACCCCTACGTATTCTTTTAGTTGAAAGAAATGGATAAAGGAGGCATTCCATGGGTAAGACAGATATCGGACCCCCTGATTTCAGGACCATGATTCCCGAGGTTATTAAGAAAAATTACGGGCAGTGGAAGTATCATGAGATAGTGAAGCCCGGCGTGCTCAAGCACGTAGGTGAATCGGGTGACGAACTGTATTCGGTGAGAGCAGGTTCCCCCAAGCTGGTGAGCGTGGATTTTATCAGGGATATCTGTGATATCGCTGATAAATACTGTGATGGGCACCTTCGGTTTACCAGCCGATATAACATCGAGTTCCTGACCCCGGATAAGGACAAGGTCGAGCCGATCATTGGGGAAGTGGAAAAGCTTGGTCTCCCCGTGGGTGGTACTCCAAACTGTATAACCAACATTGTTCACACCCAGGGCTGGATACACTGCCACAGCGCAGCCACCGATGGCTCGGGCGTGGTCAAGGCGATCATGGACGAGCTCTATGACTACTTTACCACCCCGAAGCTTCCCGGCGTTCTGAAGATCGCCCTCGCTTGCTGTATCAACATGTGTGGGGCCATTCACTGTTCGGACTTAGCCGTCGTTGGGGTACACACAAAGGTACCAAGGGTGGAAGATGAAAGATTGGGCGCTGTTTGTGAGATCCCAACAACCATAGCATCATGTCCGACGGGGGCCATTCGGCGGCACCCTGATAAGGATGTCAAGAGCGTGGTTGTGGTTGAGGAGCGGTGCATGTACTGCGCCAACTGCTTTACCGTTTGTGCAGCGATGCCGATAGCCGACCCGGAAGGCGACGGCGTGGCGATTTATGCCGGGGGCAAGGTCTCCAATGCCCGAAAACCGCCGATGTTCTCCCGGCTGGTTGTTCCCTATCTCCCGAATAATCCTCCTCGCTGGCCGGAGTTAACAAGCACGCTCAAGAAGATCATTGAGGTGTACGCCGCCAATGCCCGAAGGACCGAGAGGTTGGGCGAGTGGGTTGAGAGGGTCGGTTGGGAGACCTTCTTCAGGCTCACCGAGATACCGTTCACTGAACAGCATATCGATGATTTCACGTTTGCCAGGGATACCTTTAGAACAACTACTCAATTTAGGTGGTAGGAGATGAGCGAGGAACTGAAGGAAAAGATAGTAAAATACCTGGGGGAGAAGGGGCAGGCGAAGAATCGGGATATCGCCCGGGCACTCGGAGTAGAAAAGGGCCTTGTTGACAAGGCGATTGCCGAGCTGACAAGGGATGGTACGGCCGAGTATCGGACCTTTGGCGGAATCAGCGTTGTGGCCCTTACAGGGAAGGGGAAGGAAGAATAGGCCTTAAGGGACGATGTCACGATGTAATGCGGTTGGACCAGAGCGATCAGCGTTTCGGGTGCCTGCTGATATCCGCCCCCCAGGGTCGATCGGGCAAGACTACCGTTAGTCTTGGTCTGTGCGCTGCTCTCAAACAGCGAGGGTTTTCAATCCAGCCGTTTAAAAAAGGCCCCGACTATATTGACCCTTCCTGGCTTGCAGCTGCGACCGGAAGAAGTTGCCGTAACCTGGACTTATTCTTAATTCCCGAAGAAAGACTAGTATCTTCCTTCCAGGAGTCGTGCAGGGGCGTGAATTTAGCAGTTATTGAAGGGGCGATGGGGCTCTACGACGGCCTAAGCTCGGCGGATTGGGGAACCACGGCACATATTGCTTGCCTCCTTAATATCCCTATTATTCTAGTGATTAATACAGCCCGGATGACCAGCAGCATCGCGGCGATGGTAACGGGATACCAGCAATTCCAGCCTGATGTATCTATCGCCGGGGTAATCCTGAACAATGTATCGGGAAGTCGGCACGATCGTAAGCTAAGAGATGCGGTGGAGCACTATTGTCGGATCCCTATAGTTGGCAGCATACCTCGGGATGCAGACCTCACGATCTCCGAGCGTCACCTGGGCCTCATACCGTTTCCGGAATCCCAAGAAGCAAGATCCATGGTTGAGCGTATCGGCCGCAAGCTTGAGCCGCACTTTGATTTCGAGGGTATTCTGGACATCGCCCGCAGTTATGAGGCTCAATTCAGACCTCAGGCAACCAATCCTGAGAGCAGCACGGGTCTAGCTAAGATTGGGGTCTTTCACGACCAGGTGTTTAACTTCTACTACCCGGAGAACCTCGAGGCCTTGAGCCGCGCCGGTGCTGAGCTCGTCTTTATCAACTCAATGAGGGATCGACTTCCAGAGGTTGACGGGCTCTATATTGGTGGCGGTTTTCCAGAGTTTTTCCTTGAGGAGCTGGAGGCAAACAGGAAGTTGCGGCGGGATATTGCTGAAGCTGTTGAGGACGATCTGCCAGTATATGCTGAATGTGCTGGCCTTATGTATTTATGCCAGCGGGTAGCCTGGCAGGGGAGATGGCATGAAATGGTCGGCGCCATTCCCGCCGATGTAGGGATATTCCGGAGGCCTCAGGGGCATGGGTATGTGGTTGCTGATGTAACGGGGGAAAATCCCCTGTTTCCGGTGGGCTTAACCGTTCGCGGTCACGAATTCCATCACTCCAGCCTATCCAATCTGGATGACGCTAAATTGGCGTATCAAATAAGGCGCGGACGAGGGGTTGACGGAAAAGGAGATGGGATTGTATATAGGAACGTGTTTGCCGCGTATACTCACATTCACGCTTTGGGTACACCCATTTGGGCTGAAGCTTTCGTTGCCCTGGCCTCACGGGGGAGAAAGGCCGGGACTTAACCTCTGGGGAATAATGAGGAAATCTTGATTTTAACGTAAGTGTTAATTATATTTTATGTACCAATTATCGTCATAAGTTATCTCGATCACCGATGAAACCGTAAAACAAGGTGGAAATTCTATAAAGCCCGTTACATAAACGGAGGTAAGGGAAAAGAGGACAAGGAGGCTAACGATGGCTAAGATGACGCTTGGAGGAATGGAACTTGAGATTGATGAGGATGGTTTCATTCAGGAACCGGAGAGATGGAACCAAGAAGTGGCTGGGGACCTGGCCAAGACCGAAGATGCCCACCCTATGGGCGATGAACACTGGAAGGTAGTCAATTACCTCAGGAATTACTATCTTCAATACGAGATCGCCCCACCAATACGGATGCTGTGCAAACAGACCGGGTTCAACCTCAAACATATTTACGAGTTGTTTCCCAACGGTCCGGCCAAAGGCGCCTGCAAGGTTGCCGGACTGCCCAAACCCACTGGTTGTGTGTAGCTCTGAGAGGCCGTTGGTATTGGCCTAGAATAGGGAAATTGATGGGGGATATGTTGTTGGTCCCGGCTTTTTTATTTTCTTTTATAGTATGAGTAGCTTTTTCTCGGGTGCGCTATGTCCAGTTCTCACTCAAAAGGGGTTCGTTTGAATCCGAAATCATCGTCGCAGAAGACAGGGGCCGTGCTCGTTGTTGGCGGTGGTATCGCTGGCATTCAGGCTTCCCTCGACCTCGCCGAATCGGGATACAAAGTCTACTTGGTCGAGAAATCCCCGGCTATTGGCGGTACAATGCCCCAGCTCGATAAGACATTCCCCACCAACGACTGCTCTATGTGTATTCTCTCGCCCAAACTGGTGGAATGTGGGAGACATCTGAATATCGAGGTCATCACCTATGCCGATCTCGTAGATGTGAAGGGAGAGCCCGGAAAATTTACCGCTACGATGAGAAAGCGGGCCAGATTTGTGGATGAAACCCTCTGCACCGGTTGCGGGATTTGTCAGGAGAAATGCCCTTCAAAGACGCCGAGCGAGTTCAATCGCGGATTGGGGCCGAGAAAGGCCATTTATGTTCCGTATGCTCAGGCAGTGCCCAACGTGCCGGTCATTGACAAGGAAAGTTGTATCTACTTCCAAAAAGGCAAATGCCGCGTGTGCGAGAAGCTCTGCGAAACAAAGGCGATTGATTTCGAGCAAAATGACCAATTGATTGAGTTAAAGGTAGGCTCGGTTATCCTGTGTCCCGGTTTTAACGAGTTCGATACCGGGGTTTTCTCAAACTATGGTCATGGCACCTTCCCCAATGTGGTCACCAGCATTGAGTTCGAGAGGATCCTGAGCGCCTCCGGTCCGTTTCAAGGTGAACTCCTGAGGCCCTCAGATAAGAAACCGCCGAAGAGGATTGCCTGGGTTCAGTGCGTGGGCTCCAGGGACATAAACGTCTCCAAAAATGCCTACTGCTCCTCAGTCTGTTGTACCTATGCCATTAAGGAAGCCGTGGTTGCAAAAGAGCACAGTGCAGATCCCCTTGAGACGACGATTTTCCTCATAGACATCAGGACCTTTGGCAAGGGCTTCGAGCGGTATTATGAGCGGGCGAAGGAAGAACATGGGGTTCGATTCATAAGGGCGAGAATACACAGCATCTTTCAAGATAGCGATGGGGGCCTGATCATCAGGTTTTTTGATGAGGATAGGATAAAGGAGGAGAAATTCGACCTGGTGGTTCTTTCAGTAGGTCTCAGGCCGCCGGCTTTAATCGAGAGCCTCTCTGAAAGGCTTAGGCTGGAACTCAATCCCCATGGATTTTGTCAGGTCGGTGACTTCTCACCCGTAGTCACCTCCAAGCCCGGGGTATTCACCGCCGGGGTGTTTAGCGGTCCGAAGGATATTCCGGAAACGGTTATGGGGGCAAGTGCTGCCGCCAGTGATTCTTCTCTTCTCCTCTCTCCAGCCCGCTATAGCCTGACCGCGGAAAAGGAATATCCAATTGAGACTGATATCACGGGAGTGAAACCGCGTATTGGGGTCTTCGTATGCCACTGCGGCATCAATATCGGCGGTGTCGTGGATGTCCCAAAACTGAAGGACTATGCTACGTCCTTGCCCAACGTGGTTTTCGCTGATGAAGGGCTATTTGTCTGTTCGCAAGACACTCAGCGGAAGATCAAGGAGAAGATAAAGGAACATAATCTTAATCGGGTGGTGGTCGCCGCCTGCACCCCCCGAACCCATGAGCCCTTGTTCCAAGAAACCCTCAGGGATGCTGGGCTCAATAAATACCTCTTTGAAATGGCAAACATTCGGGACCAATGCACGTGGGTACATATGCATGAGCCGGAGAAGTCCATTGAGAAGGCTAAGGATCTGATACGAATGGCAGTGGCAAAGGCACGGTTGATTAACCCACTGATTCAGATACCCATGGAGGTAAATTCCGCTACCCTCGTCATTGGGGGTGGTATTTCAGGGATGGTAAGCGCCCTCAACCTGGCTGATCAGGGATTTAAGGTTCACCTGGTGGAGAAGACCTCGGAGCTCGGCGGCATCGCCAAGAGACACCATCATACCCTTGAAGGGCTGGATATCCAGGCTTACCTCAAGGAGCTTATCGACAAAGTCTCACAAGAGCCGTTGATAGATGTTTATGAGGAGACGGATATCTTAGACGTGGGCGGCTACGTTGGAAACTTCACGACAAAACTGAGGGTGCGGCGAGAAGGGGAGGTCAAAGAGATAGGGCATGGGGTAGCCATTATCGCGAGCGGGGCTGAGGTATATAAACCTGAGGAATACCTCTATGGCCAAGACGATAGGGTATTCACCCTTTTGGAACTGGACGAGGAGATTGCCAAGGGGAACCCCCGGGTCTGCTCGAGCAAAAGCCTCGTTATGATCCAGTGCGTGGGCTCCAGGGAGGACGAGAGGCCCTATTGCAGTCGGCTCTGCTGTAGTATGTCGGTAAAAACCGCCCTTAAGCTAAAGGAGATTAATCCCGACATGAAGATTTACATTCTCTATCGGGATGTCAGGACCTACGGGTTCAAGGAGCCATTCTACCAGGAGGCGAGGGGAAAGGGCATCATCTTCATCCGCTACGATGTTGACGATAAGCCTGAGGTTCAGGCAGTCAGGGAGAACGGTAAATATGTTATCAGGGTAAGCTTGACTGATCCCATTCTGGGGGAGCGCGTTTCTATT